>NZ_JAUBTI010000003.1:0-1905 GCF_036702415.1 Microcoleus sp. D3_18a_C4
TGGGATAGTTTTCCTGTTTTTGAACATTTGGGATGCCAGCCGCTTGTTCGTTAGCTGCTGGTAATGGCTGAATCGGTAAAGGAATTTCGCTGGGATAATTTTCCTGTTTTTGAACATTTGGGATGCCACCCGCTTGTTCGTTAGCTGCTGGTAATGGCTGAATCGGTGAAGGAATTTCGCTGGGATAGTTTTCCTGCTTTTGGACATTTGGGATGCCAGCCGCTGGTTCGTTGGCTGCTGGTAATGGCTGAATCGGTGAAGGAATTTCGCTGGGATAATTTTCCTGTTTTTGAATATTGGGGATGGCAACTATTGGCTGGCTGGATGTAGAAATCTCCGCCGCTTGTTCGTTAGCTGCTGGTAATGGCTGAATCGGTGAAGGAATTTCGCTGGGATTGTTTTCCTGTTTTTGAACATTTGGGATGCCAGCAGCTTGTTCGTTGACTGCTGGTAATGGCTGAATCGGTGAAGGAATTTCGCTGGGATAGTTCTCCTGCTTTTGGACATTTGGGATGCCAGCCTCTTGTTCGTTGACTGCTGGTAATGGCTGAATCGGTGAAGGAATTTCGCTGGGATAGTTTTCCTGTTTTTGGACATTTGGGATGCCAGCCGCTTGTTCGTTGGCTGCTGGTAATGGCTGAATCGGTGAAGGAATTTCGCTGGGATAGTTTTCCTGTTTTTGAATATTTGGGATGCCAGCCGCTTGTTCGTTGACTGCTGGTAATGGCTGAATCGGTGAAGGAATTTCGCTGGGATAGTTTTCCTGTTTTTGAATATTTGGGATGCCAGCCGCTGGTTCGTTGGCTGCTGGTAATGGCTGAATGACTGAGGGAATTTCGCTGGGATAGTTCTCCTGCTTTTGGACATTTGGGATGGCAACTATTGGCTGGCTGGATGTAAAATTATCAGCCGCTTCTTCGTGGTTTGCTGCTGTTAATGGCTGAATAGTTGAAGGAACTTCGCTGGGATTGTTCTCCTGCTTTTGGACATTTGGGATGGCAACTATTGGCTGGCTGGATGTAAAATTCTCAGCCATTTCTTCGTGGTTTGCTGCTGTTAATGGCTGAATTGGTGAAGAAATTTCGCGGGGATAGTTCTCGTGCTTTTGGACATTTGGGATGGCAACTATTGGCTGGCTGGATGTAAAATTATCAGCCGCTTCTTCGTGGTTTGCTGCTGTTAATGGCTGAATAGTTGAAGGAACTTCGCTGGGATAGTTTTCCTGTTTTTGAACATTTGGGATGCCAGCCGCTTGTTCGTTAGCTGCGGGTAATGGCTGAATTGGTGAAGGAATTTCGCTGGGATAGTTTTCCTGTTTTTGGACATTTGGGATGCCAGCCGCTTGTTCGTTGGCTGCTGGTAATGGCTGAATGACTGAGGGAATTTCGCTGGGATAGTTTTCCTGTTTTTGAATATTGGGGATGGCAACTATTGGCTGGCTGGATGTAGAAATCTCCGCCGCTTGTTCGTTTGCTGCTGATAAGGGCTGAATAGCTGAGGGAATTTCGCTGGGATTCTTTTCCTGTTTTTGAATATTGGGGATGCCAGCCGCTTGTTCGTTAGCTGCTGGTAATGGCTGAATCGGTGAAGGAATTTCGCTGGGATTGTTTTCCTGCTTTTGAATATTGGGGATGCCAGCCGCTTGTTCGTTGGCTGCTAGTAATGGTTGAATCGGTGAGGGAATTTCGGCGGGCGAGTTGTTCGGGTTTTGAAGGTTGGGAACGCCAGCCACTCGTTCGCTGACTGCTGCTAATGGCTGAATGACTGAGGGAATTTCACCTGAAGAGTTTTCCTGTTTTTGGATGTTGGGAATTTGGACTGGCGAGTTGTTCTGGTTTGGGATATTGGGAATGTCAGCCGCTTGTTCATTCACTGCTGGTAATGGCTGAATCGGTGAGGGAATTT
>NZ_JAUBTI010000003.1:2005-17360 GCF_036702415.1 Microcoleus sp. D3_18a_C4
CGTCTAAATAGTTTTCCTGCTTTTGGACGCTGGGGATGCCAGCCGTTGGTTCGTTAGCTACTGTTAATGGTTGAATCGGTGAGGGAATTTCGTCTAAATAGTTTTCCTGCTTTTGGACGCTGGGGATGCCAGCCGTTGGTTCGTTAGCTACTGTTAATGGTTGAATCAGTGAGGGAATTGCGTCTAAATAGTTTTTCTGTTTTTGGACGTTGGGAATCGAAATGGTTTGTTCATTCGCTTGTAAATTGGCTTGAGAAGTCTGACCTAACTCCTCACTACTAAACTCTTGCAAACGTTGATTTTTGCTTGAGTCAACGGCTTCTCTTTCCTCGGCAATTCGCCTGGTTTGAATCGCAGGAGTTTGTCGTTGGTTTTCAACTGCACCCTGTGGAATTTCTCCGATACTTTCCCCCACATCCTCGATACCTCGGCGGTTTACTCCCGTGGGAGTATCCTCTCTCATCTCCTCATTTAATGAAGATTTTTGGAGCGTGTCTCCTACTGTTGATAAGTCAGGGCTTTCTGTTGGTTTTTCAGGCTCTCCAACAGCAGTTTTTTCGCGCCTTTTGTCTCTGGGAAATTCAGACTTTTGTAGGAAGAAATGAGATAGGGAATTTGTGTTTTTAGCGGTGGGGCTGTTTTTTCGCGTTCTCGGTTCTAGGCGATAAGGAGGGGGAGTTTCTATTTGGGTTTGTACCACCGTTGATGGTGGCGGTGCAGGTGTTTCTGCTGGGGTTTCGGCAATAGTTGAAGGGGGTACGAGAGTTTCGGCTGGCTCTTTGTTAATAACTGAAGGGGAAACAGGTGCTTCTGCTGGTTCTTTGTTAATAACTAAAGGGGGAACAAGGGCTTCTGCTGGTGGCTCGGTGGCTTCCCTTTCCGTTAATACGTTTTGAGTGAGTGGCTGAAATTCACTGGTAGAGAAATCCTGCCAATTTTCCTCACCTTCTGAGGTTTGTAATAGGTTTTTATTGGGAGCCGTTAATGACCAATTAATCAGGTTAATTGAGCGTGACCCAAGAGGATCTAAAAATTTAGCATACAAAAAATTATTTCCTAAAGGATTAGGAGCGAGCAGGGGGTGTTTAATTCCCAAGGCTTCCTCTTTAGGAGCTACCTCTACCCTATTTTCATCCTTTTGTTGATTTTTCAGAGGCTCAGACATCGCTCAAACACCTGTTTAATGACTGGGGAAAAAACCCAATAAATCTCTTCCTAAACCGACTGTTGCACCGCCACTGCCTTGAGCGGTTTTTACTTGTAAACCTTCATAAGCTAAAGTTACTTCTTCAATGGCAACTGAGTTGCCGTCCGCTTGAAAGCCTGGGGCTTTCCAACTAATCGGAATTGCTCCTATTAGTGTCCAACACATCATGGTTTCTCCGGCTTGGTTAAACAGGAGAATATTGACATTGCGGCGGCTGCTAGGTTGACCTGTTAGAGCAAAGGTAATCCATCCCCAAAATGCTAAATCGTCGGTCATACCCCGTTTTAGGGTGACATCGGTAAATTCAGCATGACCTAAAACTATTCTTTGCTGGTCATTGACTCCCCCTTCTAAGTAGGTTTCTTTTTTTATATTGACTCCTAAACCTGAACATTCGGTAAAAGATGCTCTCACTTCGCTTTCTATTTCAATATAAAAGCGATTTACTGTAATGTAACTTTTTCTATGAGAATCCTCAGATTTTTTAATTTTTATTTGTTCATTAATTATATTTGATAATCTCTCTTTGTTGTTAACATATTTAGTGAGATTATCACGAGTCAACTCCTTCTGTTCTTCTCTTAGCTTATTTTCCAGACTAGATATTTTATTTTGCTGCTCCTTTTTCTTTCGCTCAATTTCGTCTTTTTTCTGGTTATAGTCCGTACTTTTACTATCAAGCTGCCCACTTTCCAGCTCAAGTTTATTTAAATCGAGCCTTGATTTCTCAAGTTCTTTTTGAGTAGTGAGTTCTTGAGTCGGTTGTGGGGTCTGATTTTGGTTAAGCTGAGCCATAGATATAAGGTTTTATTGCTAAAAAAATGTGGTAAATGTGAAAAAGTATATTGGGGATTGATGGAGAAAGGTTTGGTCAGAATATGATAAAGATGAGCTGTCACTAATCCTCAATAACTTCTACTACGTTCTTTTTGCAAGCGCAAATCGTCTAAGAGAAGCTGGTAAACCCGATCGCCCAACATTCGCATTTTCAAAGGGTCGCTCATAATTTCTTCAGCAAGTTTGCAGAGGTCGTTAAAATTTGCTTGAGAGTCGCTGTCAGACCGATCGCTCTGAATCTTGGCTGAGGCTGCATAGCCAGCAGGAACAGTTAAATCGCCGATCGGTTTCCAACAAGGCGTTTCGCCTTGATTAAATTTCATGCTCAAGAGTCTCCAGAAAGTACCTCGCCATTAGATCCACTATAGAGAACCACCTCTAAGGAACGGTATTAACCAAAGGTCGAATGTTTGCTATTGTCCAGTAGCATTTACCTGTTGGTGGGAAGTGGGACAATACCAGTTTTGGTGAGCAACTGCTGGCTTTCTTGCGTTTTCAAGATTTCGGCAAAGCGATCGCCGATCGCAGCCCGGCGGTTGTCGCGCCTAAAAATCACGGCGAGGGGATAGGCAAGGGGATAGCGATCGCTCTGAAATACTTGGTAATTGGGGCGGTAGCCTCCTTTTTGGTTGCACAAATCGGTTGCGGGGTCAATGGGGCGACCCCCGTCTTGAACCAGGGGCTGAACGAAGTTGTTAGTGCTATCGCCCACCGCTAGCGGATAAACGGAACACTGCCCGAATACTTGGCTGATCGCCCCAAACCCGATCGCGCCAATTTGGTCATTCTCAAAGTCTCGCAGGGCATTCCGCAATGCCGATATGGTAGGCACTTGCAAAACTTCTGGGACATTCTTGCGGGAAACCAGAGAGTTAGCCTGAGACTGCACCAGATTTCTAAATTGTGCAATCAGTTCCTCATCTCGGAGGACCCGCTGCTCAAAAATGCCGACAGCCTCGGCACTGGGGGGAATGTACAGCCGCACGGGCAAGTCGGGCCCTCCTAACTGCTGCCAGTTGGCAATTTTTCCGGTGTATAGCTGTTGGATCTGTTTAAAGCTAATTCGCCCGTTGAGATGTTTTGGTAGGGAACGATCGCGCTGTTCGTAGCTGAAAGGGACATAAAAGACCAAACCGTCATAGGCAAAGGTTTTCGCCTTGAGATCGGTACTCAGATTGGTCGTGAGGCTGCTGATTGCAAAGTCCACTTGTTCTAAACGGACTTGGGCGATCGCGTCTTTCCCCGTGGGCTGCGGCCGATAATTTAATTGGAGTTGGGGCCGCCTCTCTAGCAGTTCCGCTTCTAAAGTTTTATCTTTTTGAATCAAGTTAGGCTGCCGCAGGATATAGTTCCAAATGCCTTTCTGTTCGGCAGCGTAAGTAAATTTCCCGTTGGGAACGGCGGGCACGTCGCTGATACAGCAAGTGGGGATAGTGCTGCTGGCAACCGTCACTTGCCGCCGGGAGAACCACCACGCTAGGAGTCCACCCAACAAGCCGAGGGCGAGAAAAAGCAGCAACCACCGCCACCAGTACCTCTGCTGCTTATTTTCTGGCACAGGGGCGATCGCAGTTTCCACTCCGGCGTCTGGCAATTCTGCTTCTGGGGGCAAATTTAACAAGGCGCGGCGGGCCTCTGCTGCACTGGCGAAGGGTACGTCTAATTCCAGCAGGCGAAACAAAAATAGTTGGAGGGCAATATCAACGTTGCCCCAGTTTTGATTGTATCTGGGGTCAAGGGGGCGGCCGTCATGAGCTGTGTTTCCTGCTAGCAGGTAAAAGCTGACATAACCTAACGCCTTTAAGTCTTGGGCCGGTGTGGAAATCAGGGTTGCTTTTGGCGGCGGTTCAAACAAATGTTCCCACAAATTCAGGTCGCACAAGTAAACGAGAAATTGTGGATCGTGGAAATATAGCTGTTCCTGGGGGGAGATCAGCAAACTCTGGAGGCTGAGGTGGCCGTGAGCAATGCCTGCTTGAATTTGACCGTTTGGCAAGCGGAATTTTTGGCCGTGCAAATATTCTAAGCTTTGCAAGACTTGGTTGAGTAAATGCCGCACTTGCCTGGGTGACATTGCCCCTTTGCGGGCGATGTAGGTACTCAGGGTAGAATAGCTGTCAATATTGCCTTTTGTAATCAGGTAGCAGCGTTCGCTGTCATCGCGATCGGCGATCGCTTCTATAGGGTCAGCAATTCTGCCATTCTGCAAGCGGCCGTCTGCTAAAGATAACCCCCCCAAACTCTCAAAATTAAGTTGTGTTTGAATCGCTTCTTTTTCATTAAAATAGCGTTTCGGTAGCAAGTATTCTTTGATAATAACAGGTCGGTCTTCTATTAATTGTACGCCAGCATAGAGCCGCCCGATTCCTCGGCTGTTTAAAAGGCGCTCAATGCGGTAGCGTCCCCGCTTTCCTTGAATTTCTCCCAAGTTCGGCAACAAAGCCGGGAAGCCGCATTTTCGGCAAGCTTTTGCTTTAGGATTTTCTGTAACTGTTTGCTGGGCTTCTTGGCAGTTTAGGGGGTTATTGAAAGGACAGCGATATTTTTCATAAATAGTCAACTTTTCGGCTGTAACTTCTTCCCTACTCTCCCCTGCAACGGTCATGGGAAATTCTTCTGGGGCTGTTTCTTCCTCTGGATCAGGTCTGAATAAATCCTTGATATCTTCCTGAATAAAAGGAACGAACCAACGCAGGGGAGGTGGCACTATATTATAAATGCCGTACCGCAGATAATAAGTCGCATAGCTCAGCCTACTGCCAAGCGTCCACTTCCCCTGCCTTTTAATTTCTTCGAGGGTGCGGCGGGGTACTTTGGGTTGAAATTTAGGAAGTGTCACTGTTGATTTTACTCCTGTTCTGTCTGGTTTTCGAGCTGATGTTCAACGAGGGCGATCGCCTCCGAAGGGGATAATTGAGCGTTGATAATGGCGATAATTCCTGGCAAATATTTATCCATTGTTAAGACATTTGCATAAACTAAATTATTGACGAGTCCTGTGGTTAACTTCTCATTTTCCACATCGATACTGCTTTTGTAGCGAATCTCTCCATCTATAAAGTCTAACTCAAAATTACCAACTATTAAACCATAATTTCCCTTCATTAAATATTCTGCCATTGCTAGGATTTTTTCGGGGGATACTGCTAAAGGACAGACCGAATAAAACACGAATTGTTGAGCTTCTTCAAAAGCGCACGCATAACAAGTCCAGCGTCCATTTTCCCCCTCAAATCCCATTTGCAGAACAGACTCTCCCTCAAGTTCTACAAAGTTCCAATCGTCCTCATCAAAAAATTCTCTCATCACTTCAGAAATAGGCTGAGGTTGGGAGGAATTGTTAAAGTCAAGTTTTTCTAATAATCCTATAAATTGAATCAGATTTTCGGAAGACTCTTCGCTGCTAGAATTTAGGGTGTCCAACTGGGATGTCAAACTCTCAGTTTTTTCTTGAATAAAACTAGACAAGGATTCAAGAATTTTATTTCCTGTAGATAGGGCTTCATTGATTTCGCTCAGATTTAGGTGATCCCAAAACGTTCGATATCCTACTTTTTCTGTTTCTTGCTGTTGTTTTACTGATAAACAATACCAATTTTCTGTATAATTAAAAGCTTGAGTAACATCATCAGAAAAGTCTAAATTTATCAAGAAATCAATAATATTTTCTGTTTTTTTTCCTTCCTGATTCAGTTTGACTAACCAATCCGGTCGCAATTCAATTTCTAAAATGATAGGAATTTCTGGTAAAAACTCAACTGTCTTTATGGAAAATGTTAATTCTGATTTCAAGTTAAACAGTGAGTTTTTTAATAGGGATTGGTAAAGTTGCTCGTGGGTTGCAAATTTCAAACGGCATCGGAGAATTTCTCCATCTTTCTCAGTCAGTGTTAGAGCGATTCCCTGAACACGAACAGGGTTGCCATCAGCAGAATAGAAAGTTAATTCTTGATTAATTGGGTAAGAGTTCATAGTTTTTCCCTGTCAGCAATTCATGATTATTTTTTACGATCGGCCCTGACGGAAATTTCTACAGTCGCAGGGTCAGTTCGCTTGACTTTGGTATTAACATCTAGAGGCTGTTTAGCCTCAGTGCTAGCCTTGTTAGGTGATGGTTTTTGAGAAGTTTTTGCTTCTTCTTTAAGTTCTTCAGTTGCTTTCTTCTCTTTTTCCTCTTTGACAACTGGCTCTTTAGTTGTTTTTGGTGTTGTTTCCTGCTTCTCAGGCTGACCTGCTTTCACTTTCGGGTCTTTACCGTTTGTGGTAGCAGAAGGCATCTGTGGTTTTTCAGATGCTTTTGTTAGGCTAGGTTCTTTAGTTTTAGCGTCTGATTTGGGCTGAGAATTTTTGCTGAACAGGGAACCCCACAAGCTGCCTCCTTCAGATTTACCTTTTTCAGCTTTTGGTTCTGTTTGAGGAGTTAAACGCTCTAGGTTTTTTGCCAAACTTGCTGTATCCTCTTGTGGAGGCTTTTGTGGTCTGCCTTTAATTTGAATATCGTAGGTAAAGCTATCGCCAATAGTAGCTGATCCCACAATTTTAAGCAACTCTAAATCAAAGTCTACAGCAACTCTATCCAGTTTTTTCTGTACGATGTCAGGGTTAGGGTATTGATTAACAATTTGCTGGATTAACTTCACAATATCATAAACTAAATCGTCCGGTAAAGCTTGATTATCTTCTACTCCAGCTTGTTTTTTCTTCTGTTGTTCCTGTTGTTTTGGTTGCTCGATTTTTACTTTCATTGTTAGCTTGTTTCCTTGAATATTCGAGCTAACATTTACATTGGAATTTGAGGTGAAGTAATCCAATGCCATTGATGCGCCAACCGCCACAGCACCTATAGCCAGTGCTTTTCTCTCAGCCTTTTTCACCTCTGCGTTGCCATTAGAATTGCCCTCAGCTTCGCGTTGTACAAAAGATGGGGCTTCTTCACTAACTCGCTGTACTGTACGGGATAGTAAAGGGTTGCTGGGAGCAACTTGGGGAGACTCGCCAGACTGTTGAACAACGTGGGTGAGTTCGTGAGCGAGGAGTCTCTGACCCGTTTGGCTTTCGGGCGCGTAAGCCCCCTGACGGAAGAACACATCCGAGCCCGTTGTAAAGGCGCGAGCTTCCAGAGAACGGCTGAGGCGATCGCCTTCTGTATCGGCATGGATGCGAACGCTGCTGAAATCAAAACCGAAGGCATTTTCCATTGGGGCGCGAACATTTGGCGCAAGTTGTTGCCCTTTACCTTGCGATCGCTGAATGGCTTCTTCCACGCCGGTACCATCAACCGTCGAAGTCGCTCCCGGTATCGCTTCCCGTTGAGCCTGGGTTGATTCCTCTTTGGGAGCGATCGCTTGAATTTGATATTTTGTTTTTTCTTTATTTTCCGGAGCAATGGTCAGAGATTGGAGTTGATAGCGCTGTTTTAACTCGGGCAAACCTTTCTCTACATTTTTGTATTTTACCTTACTTTTGACTAATTTCTTCAGTTTTTTCGCCAAATCTTTCAGAACTTTCTTGGAAGTTAGTACCTTGGCTTTTAGGGTGAAATTCGCCTTTTTTTTATCCCCCTTCAGTTTGCTTTTAACAATCAGTTGGTTTTTCGGATTTTTCCAAGGGTTCTCTTTTTTAAATTGTAAAATTTTAGTGCCTGGTTCAATTTGTCGCTGCACTTTCGTTGGTTTAGTCTTGGCGGGGGCTTTCAGTTGTTTGGTCTTGCCCACGATTTCGTATTTACTGGAGGAACCAAAAACACCTCCTTTCTTGACCTTTAGCTCATCGATTTTGTGTTGAGAAGCAATCGCAGGCAATTGTTTCTCAACTTCTTTGGGATCGCGAACTTTTTTCACCAGTTCCTGAGTTTTATTCTGAGCCGTAGCTAGGCGCTTTTTAGCATTATCCTTTGACTTTTTATCTTTTATTCCTAACTCTTGTTTAATTTTACCCTTGATTTTGTTATATCCTTTCTTGACCGCTTTTTTGGCTTTATTATATCCTTTCTTGACCGCTTTTTTGGCTTTATTATATCCTTTTTTAACCGCTTTTCCTATGGCTTTAAAAAATGCCTTTCCTTTGTCAAAAATAGTTGTAACAACCTTGGTAACAGGTTCTTTTAGCTTGGTAAAAATCTTTTGAATTTTAGCAGGAATACCTCCAATTCCCAAAACCGATGCTAAGAACCCTAACAAAGTCGGAATAGCATTCGCCAAAGCCGTCTCGATCATATTTGCCATCTCGCCCGGATTGCCGTCAATGATTGATTTTAGAGTATTTAAAATCGAGTCTACCAGCGCTTTAATCTGCTCTTTTTTTTCTATAAAAAACTGCACCACATCAACGATAGCTTTAGCAATTTTAGCCAAACCCGAGGCGGGATTGAGCATCCCAATCAGCCACACTACCCCTTGTTTGACGACCTCTACAATCAGCATTTCTGAGAGGTCTTTCATAAAAATTTCTTTTAAAGTCCCTATTGAAGACTTCATAAAATTCCAAATCCCGGATAAACCGTCTTTAATTAAGCTTGAAAAGAAATCAAACAGTAATTTCGCCCCTTTCCCCAAACCGCCCACCAATTCAAATACATCTCCACCCAAAGAACTGAGCATATTTCCCGCAAAACCGATTAGGGTTTCAACGCTAACCCCCAAAGATTTAAAGATATTTTGGGCGGTTTCAGGTAAGGACTCAATCGCCTCAGCCCCTTGTTCAATTAACATCATAACCACATCAATCCCCACTTGGGAAATGACTTTAACTAAATCCCACAATACCTTGAGGCTATCGGTTCCATTTTGAATTACAAAATCAATAATAAATTTAATCAGTCCAACAATATTTGAACCCAAAAACTGTTCGGCTATCCCAAAAATATTGTCTGTTGTTAAACCCAAAATTTGCAAAAGGAGGTCTAAAAATCCCTTCAAATTAAACTCTTTTGGTAATTTTAGATCGCTACCAATATTGCCAAACAGCCAAGTTACTAAACCATTTAAGAGGTGTTTGCCAGCATTGTTAACAAATTGTTTCAGACCATCGCCAATCCCTTTAAATAGATTTTTCATAAATCCAATCGGATCGTTAATAATGGCATCAATAACTTTACCTGCTATCCCCCCAATCAAAGGTTCTAGAAGCCATTTTATGGGAGTTAAAACCGCTTTAATGATAGCCTTAGCCACATCGGCGATCGCATCCAGAACTTTATCAACTAAACCCTTATTTTCTTCCTTGAGTTTCTCAATTCGCTTATCTAATTCCTTGAGATTTTCCTGATATTTTTGAGCCAAAGAATCAACCAGAGTCGCCTGTTTCTCGTGAATGTTTTGCTCTAAACCATCAAATTTTGACTGAAT
Organism: Microcoleus sp. D3_18a_C4; assembly: GCF_036702415.1. NCBI lineage: Bacteria > Bacillati > Cyanobacteriota > Cyanophyceae > Oscillatoriales > Microcoleaceae > Microcoleus > Microcoleus sp. D3_18a_C4. Next base: position 11,396 of record NZ_JAUBTI010000003.1, read on the forward strand.
ATCAGCCGCAGACTCCGCCCCTACTTGTTTGAGATCTTCCGGCAAAGATGTTACATAATCATTGACTTGTTGTCGGCCTTTATCTACCAATTGTTTCGCTTCGTTGAGTCCAGTTTCAACAATTTCAGCAAGTTTTGAGACGCTTTTCTTCATCTCATCAAGATAAATATTTTTCCCTTCTTCATAAAAACTATTAACTTCATTGGGCAATCCTTTAAACAGATCTCTAACCCAACGCCACTTACCTTTCAATCCACTATAACGTTCCCTTTTATAAGCCGCCATTCTTCCGGCTACATAGCCTTCAAACTTCCGCTTTGCTATGTCCGAACCCCTTTTAAATTCTTTATCGACATCGGCATCTAACTTTTTCAGTCTCCCATCTACCGAGTCTTTAGTTTGCTTATAAATCTTCTCAATATCTGCGGTAACTTTCTCCCGCTTTTTCTCATCTTCTGTTTTAGTTTGTTCCTGATTTGTCGCCACTTCCGTCATGCTGGCGGTGCGATCGTTAAACATTTCTTGATTGCTTTGATCCGCCATTCCCACCGCTTCACCCCGGGCCGTTGTTACTTGTGTTTCTTCTTGTTGGCGGTATTCTTTCGGCCCTTCTGTAGACTGTTTTTTCGTGTCTTTTAAAGCGTTAATGGCTTGAGATCCCCCCATTTCTCCCCAGGTTTCCAGGCGATTTGTATTGAGAGGAACTTCTTTATGCGGTTGCTCAACTTGTTGAGCTTCTAGGGCAACTTTTCGTTGAATTAATAAATGCGATCGCTGAATACTTTCTGCGAGTAACCGTTCGTTTTCTATCGTTTCCGCAGGAGAAATATCTTGATTATTATTAGCATTATTATTGGCGGGTTCAGTTTGGGATTGAATCTCCGGTTGGGAATGGCGATCGCCCCGTGCGGGTTCAACTTCCTCCGTTGTTTCCACCGCCGGCATAGCCATCACTTTTTCAGCCATTTGATCGGCTTCCTGTTCGTACTTATCGCCAGGAGAACCGACAACTAACTTGGCTTGAACTTCCCCAAACGTTTCATCTAAATTTTCTGCCGTTTGTTTTAAAGGTGCCTCAATTTCTTTGTCCGATTTTTCTTTGGGAACAGCCTTATCTGCTTCAATAATTGGCTGCTGCTTGCCAATATCCTCTTTAATATCGGGAATAGGTTCAACAGGTTTGGGTTGTTTGGCACTGGGGTCTGGCGGAGTTTTATTCGCTTGGGGCAGTCCCCCCGCAGCTTCTTGCTTATTTTGTTCGACTTTTTTAGTTAACTCTCCTTGAACTTCACCTAATTTATTATTTTTAGAAAAATTATTGGCTTGCTCCAGATTTTTCGGAACAGCCAAACCCAATTTATCGAGAATTGCTTTCTCAAAAGTAGCGCGATCAAACGGTTTAGTTTTCTGTTGACTGGTTTCTTCCACTTTAGTCGCTTCAGCATCCCGCTTTTGCTTGTTGGGATCTTCTGCAGCTTGTTGCGCTTCATTCGCTTTCACCTGCGAAGGCTGGTGCTGGTTGTACTGTTTTGCCGTATTTTCCGACTGTTTCACAACAGCTTGAAAAGCCGGATCTTCTTGGGGAGAATTCGGCGCCGTTTCTCCCTTATCTTGGGGGATAGTAACAGGTTCAACGGTTGCCTCTTGACCGCCTGCTACAGTGCCTTCTTTAGCGCCTTCTGTAGCGCCTTCTGCACCTCCTTGATTTTCAGTTCTATCCTCAGCTTTATCCTCAGCTTTTTCATCCCCCTTCGCCTTGCTTGGGGGGGATGCTGGGTTTTGGTTATCGGTTTTTTCCTCTTTTTTATCCTGAACTTTCTCTTTATCTTTGTCCTGATTTTTATCTTTATCTGAAGCTTCAGGCGCTTTGTTATTTTCACTTGCTGACTGAATTTTCAGCCCAACTTTTAACCTTGAAATTTGATCGACCTGGGATAAACTCGGTTCGGTGAAATATGAATCTTCTTTCCCTTGAATTTTATTCGGTTTCTCCAAACGTTTGAGGGTTTTTTTCTTAATTTTCGGTCCCGTTTGTTGGATCGTGTGGGTGAGTTCATGGGCGAGGAGTTTTTTCCCTTCGTCGGTGTTGGGAGAATATTTACCAGAATTAAAATAGACATCCTGCCCATGAGTAAATGCTTGAGCGCCGAGGTCTTTACTTAATTGGACGGAATCGGAACCTGTATGAATTTTTACCCCGCCGAAGTCATTTCCGAAGCGATCTTCCATGAAAGTTCGTGTTTCATCAGGTAGCGGTTGACCGCTTCCTTTACTACTTTTTAGACGAGTTTCGATGCTATCACTAGCCGTAAATCCACCATTTCCTTTTCGAGAAATCAAGTTAGACTGCTTAATTTTTAGCTGTATCTCTGGGGAGATTTGGTTGGAAATAGCTTTGAGGTGAACAACTCCTTCTATTTCTTTTCGCTGAATGGTTTCTGCTAAAGCTTTTGTTTGAATTTCTGGCTGGGTTGGGGTGAGTTCTTCTTGTTTCTGAACAGGAATTTTCATCGAGACGACTTGATCTGCCATACGATCGGCTTCTTGTTCGTATTTATCTCCAGGAGATCCAACAACAAGCTTGGTTTGCACTGTTGCAGGAATCAACTCGGCTTCTGTTTTTTGGGAGTTTTCTGCTATGGGTTTAAGGTGAACAGTGCCGTCTTCGTCGGTTTGGCGTTGAAGGGTTTCTGCTATGGGTTTAAGGTGAACAGTGCCGTCTTCATCGGTTTGGCGTTGAAGGGTTTCTGCTATAGGTTTAAGGTGAACTGTGCCGTCTTCGTCGGTTTGTGGTTGAACGGTTTCTGCTACAGGTTGAGCTTGAATTTCGGGCTTTTCTTGTACCAATTCCTCTTGCCTTTGTACGGAGGAGGTGCTCGACATGACTTTATCCGCCATTGCGTCGGCTTCCTGCTCGTATTTATCCCCTGGTGCGCCGACAACTAACTTGGTTTGCACGGTTGCAGGCACATAATCAGCGACAGAAATTCGACTAAAGTTGTAGCTAGAATTAGGAGTGCGATCGCCTTCGCCCCCTTCTTCTGGAGGCGGTGAAGCTGCTGCTAGTGCTTGCGAGTCAGTGCTAGAGGACTCTTGCTCTTGAATTGTTGTTTCGTCTGTAAAGGCTCGCACGCTCCCCAATGCCGTTGGAGTTGCAACGGTTGGAATCGGTGTTGCTGATTTTTGGATCTGGGGAGTTGCCTTCACGCTCATCGCTTAACCTCTCTAATCCCGTGTTCAAGTCTTTCGCGCAGAAGAGGACATTAGATAATTAGTAGCACGATCGCGATCAACCCCAGAATTAGACTTTAGTCTAATTTTTGTTAAAGTCTTTGATTCAACTCAATCTATATTAATCTAGCCTAGTGAATTCTTATTCATTAGACTGCTCAGGTGAACTAAACATCTGCTGCATATAATTTATATATTCTCGATCTGCCAATGTCTTTAATTGCATCAAGCGAGCTTTGACTAGAGCGATTTTGTCCTCTGGGCTAATATCCGTAGCTGCCCCAAAAGCTAAAAATATTCTATCTATTGTTGGATTTTTTTCTGCATCAGTTAACTTACCAACATACCCCTTTTCTAGTTGATCCTCAACACGCTTTTTCCCTTGCTTAACACCTTCCCAGTCAGTTGCTGCTCTTCTTTGTTCTTCTACAAAAGGTAATTCTCCTCCTGGTGTTTTTAAAGATCTATAGAAATGTCTAAGCATACTGTAGGCTCTATGGACATATTTACCAGGTTCAGGAATATCTCGATAAAAATTAACGCTCTCAACTTTACTCAAAGCATGGAAAGCAAACCCTACTTGTTCATTAAAGGATTGATAATACTCTTGGGGTTTGAGTTCTAATTTTTTCAGTGCTTTTTTGCCTGTGCCATCCTTAAAATCTTCCTCTTTGTTTTTATAAGTCCGACTTAACATCTGTTTATTGGTGACGATACTAACAACCGCGCCTTCTGTATAATAGGACGCATTTGCAAACATAGTCGCCTGAGTTTTAATTTTCTTGAGTTCAACAGCAGCTTTTTCAATATCTTCTGTTTTTCCGTTTGAAGCCTTCAATAACTCATATTTAACTCTAGCAGTTTCTACCTGCGCTAACATATTTTCATAGGCAAGGTTCTCAGCCGACATCGTTTTCAATTCCTCATATTCTTTATCTTTGATATTATTTAGAGATTCAAGCTTATACCCTTTTTCACCAGATTCGGCTTTCTGTTTAATTTGTGTTCCTGCTGCCTCAATGGTTTTTTTCCTAAATTCATAGCGCTCTTCTACTTTAATTAAAATAGCTTTCATTTCAGGATCTAAGCTGGCTTTCTTAACATATTCATCCCACACTGATTTGTCGTGTTCCATATTTACACGCATCATGGTTAAGGAAGCAATAGTCTGATCCTCCATTTCTTCCTTTTGTAAATTTTTATCTGTTATACTACTATTACGCCATTTATCTTCGGCATAAAACTTATCTTCTTCTTTTTCACCCTTCCCAACAGATTCCCGATTAAGTTTGCCCGTGTCTTTTAAGCCTGTTTTTCCAAATAAAACCTCTCCTGGAACAAAATCTTTTCCATAAAAGTTAACATCATAAACCTGTCCTGATTCATTTCCATGACCATATTCTTCTCTAAACTTTTCATTTAACCAAGAAACTGCAAACTCTGAGCCATCCCCACTCATATTCACATCAATATCGGAAGAGGGTTTGGTGCTACCCGGAGCGTTAGCGATTAAAGGTTTGGCTTCTGCCTGAAAATTCGCCTTATTTATCACAGGTTCTCCACGTTTATCATCGGGCATTTTATCGATATTTCCAAATTGCTGCTCCCAAATTTCTCCTCGTTTTTTCTTTTCGTATTCAAGCGCGCGGCCTTTAACCTCTCCGAGCAACTTGTTAACAATCTCTTGCCTATCGTCTAAAAGTGCTTTCATTCCATGAGGTACTTTTTTGCTTGTTTGCTGAGGAGACTCTTCATGGTGTAAATAACCCTCTTTGAACTGCTTTTTGACTTTAAACCAATTATTTTCAGCATATTTATACACATAATCTCTTGGCTGGTCAACAGCAAGTTGATTTAAACTTTCATTTTCTGATAAATGAGGATTTTCTCTTTCTTGATTAGCCGTAGGTGCAGGTTCAATAACTTTTTCACTAGGTTGATTAGCATCAGATTCGGGTGGTTTGGTACTTTTTTGATTGGCGACAGGTTCATTGGCGACAGGTTTGTTGGCGGCTTCCCGAGAAAGGGGAGCGAGATCAAAACCTTGTTTTATTCTGATGTCACGAATCCGCTTCGCGTGTTTGATTTGCTCGGGGGTGAGTTTGCGTTGAATGATGGGAATACTGCTTTGCTGAACTACATAAGTTGGTTCATGGGCAAGTAATTCCTTGCGCTGGAGACTCGAACTCGCACCCGTTACCTGTACCTGCTCGCCTTGTGCAGCTTTGGCTCCTAAAATATCAGCTTCTGACTCTAACCCCGGATCGGCATTAATGGGAGATCCTTTCCCCTGGGGAACTGTTACCCGCCCTGCTTTTTGTTGAACAACGTGCGTTAGTTCGTGACCTAATAATTCTTGTCCTGACTGAGTATCCGGCTGGTATTTTCCCGGTTGAAAGTGGATATTTTCCCCTTGGGTATAAGCGATCGCATTAATGGCTTTCGCTTGTGGCCCTTCGTGGATGCGAACGCCCGAAAAGTCCGCCCCAAAAGCCCCCTCCATTTTCTGCTGCACAGGTTCCGGCATCGGCTTTCCACTCCCACTCGGAGCCAGGTTAATCTTGGCTTGTATTGGCTTAACCTTTTGGCTTGATTCTCCTTTAGCTTGAGCCGGGTCTTCTTCTTCCCCTTCAGTACGCTGAACGGGTTCTAACTTCGCTTGAGCCGGGTCTTCTTCTTCCCCTTCAGTACGCTGAACGGGTTCTAACTTCGCTTGAGCCGGGTCTTCTTCTTC
>NZ_JAUBTI010000003.1:17460-23759 GCF_036702415.1 Microcoleus sp. D3_18a_C4
CCCTTCAGTACGCTGGATGGGTTCCAACTTCGCTTGAGCCGGGTCTTCCTCTTCCCCTTCAGTACGCTGGACGGGTTCCAACTTCGCTTGAGCAGGTTCTTCTTCTTCCCCTTCAGTACGCTGGATGGGTTCGAGTTTACCCTGCATGGGTTCTTCCTCAATTTCTTGGCGTTGGACTGGTGGCTGTGCTACATTACCAGAGCGATCGCCTTTGAAAAACTTAGCTTGTACTCTCGGTCTTAACTCCCCTGCTGTACCTGCAAAAATTGGCATTTCGGCAAAATTAAAACCCTGTTTTTCCTGCTGCTGTTCAGTTTGTGTGTCTTCTGTTGCAGCTATCTGGGGTGAGCCGAGGGAGTTTTCCATCGGACGGACGGGACTGAGAGATTTAGCTTGAACAGGTGTCTCTGTTAGTGGAGCTAAATCATGATGGTCTTGTTTTCTCAGTCGCGTCTTCATAGTGACAATCTCCAGTTATTTAAGCCTGTAGGTATTTTGCGAATCTCAGGAATATCAACATTTAGAGCCTAACTTTAATTAAACCATAAAGTTGTTACCGCTAAAATTAAACTTTTGTCTAATTTTGCTCGGATTCTGGAAAACGGGCGATCGCCAAACATCGCGAGTTATTTTCTAACTGAATTGTACTGGTTCAATTTTGCAATTTGCTGAATTTACTGTTAACGCCAGAGAGTTTGGCGATCAAAAATTTTTTGCTATCTTTCAATTTCAGCAATCGCCTCTTTCGGTGAAATATCGCTGTAGATAATTTTCATGAGTCCGGGTAGATACTCATCCATGGTCGTCAGATTGGGATAAATTAATTGTCTAATCAGTGCTAAATCTAACTGACTTCCCTCAACATCAATGCTCGTTTTATAACGCACTTCTCCATCGGCAAAATCTAACTCAAAGTTACCGATAGATAAGCCATAATTAGCGCGAGTGATAAATTCGGCGATCGCCATTCGCCTTTCCGGCGGTGCTTTAATGGGACAAACTGAGTAAAATCGAAATTGCTTTTGTTCTTCTCGAATTTCAGCATAACAAAACCAGTCACCATTATTCGCTTGTGCAGATACTCTTAAAATGGCTTGTTCTTTAATAACTTCAGGAAACCAATTATGCTCCTGAAAAAATTGTAAAACCAGTGAAAATATATGGGATTCAGATGGTAAAACCTCGGAATTTTCTGTGAATGATTCTAGAATACTAATAACATTACTAATCATTTTTTCAGGAGAAATTACCTCAAGATTAGTTAAGTTATGATGTTGTTTAAACCAATCTTTCATTGCCTCGCCTACAACTTCGACAATACTAGAATCTGTATTGGTTTGCTCCTGCAGGAAACGCATCACTATATCGACTAGAGTAGTACCTGACAGGGAACCGATTTCCTCTGGATCGAGATAACTCCACAAAGTTTGATAGTTGACCTCTCCGTCCGCTTGCGATTGTTTTACTGAGACAATAAACCAATTTTCTGTTTGTAATAGAGGAGATTGATTATCCAAATTTAGTAAATAATTTTTAAAGTCAGTATTAGCTGGTAAATTGCCTAATAATTGAGTATTGAATTTGGCAGTTAATTCGAGAGCTAACTGCGAATCGAAGGATTTTTTAGTCGCGCCGATCATTTCAGGCTTGAGGTTAAACAGTTGTTTGGACTGAAAATCTTGAAATTGTTCGGGAGGCACAGAAAATCTCAAGAAACATTCTTTAATTTGATTCTCTTCCGAACTCACAGATAAGTTAGTTTCGATGGTTAGCAAACCATCGGGAGTTTGCAGGGATAAGGGATTATCTAAACTATAAGATAGTGATTCAGTTACCATTTCTTGCTCGTCTCCATGTCCAAATTGCTAAAGGAATTGTCACACTAACACTCACTACTAAAACCAGTAAAAACTGATTCCAATAAATTCGCTCTCGCACCATTAAGCTAAACTGATTAGCGTCCAACCCTCTTAAAACAATGGGTAGGTTAATTCCTGATACTAAAAAGCCTAAACCGCCACCAAAACTTACTCCTAAAAATGCTCCCAAAATTGAAGTTAGTAAAGCATTGGTCAGAGAAGAATAAACGATTTTGGCATCCTCTCCATCGATGGCGACTAAATGTGCCAGCCAAGAAGCAAGCGGAAGAAATAACAATAAGCTGATGTAACCTTGAACAATAATATCGGCAGTTCCCTTAGCATCTTTCCCGATAAATAGCGCCACTAAAGCCACACCACAACCGACCAAAAGCCCGAGACCACCAATTATCGATGCTTGTAGGATGGCCGAAGTAGCGATCGCTTTCACGGGATTTCCTACGGTATTGCTCATCAAATCTCCTCTAAATTAGTCACTCGGTTTTACTCTGGGTCAGGTTCCGGTAGATTCATACTCTTGACTGCGGCTCTTACACTCTCAAGCATATTAGCTAAGGGTTGATCTTGACTCTGGAGCGATTCGGATGTCCCAGCAATCTTCTTGTCGATCATCTCCTTGAGTTGTGCCATTTTAGTGTTGCTTTCTTGTAACTTGACATTACCTTCAGCACGTTTAGCCTTGAACTCTTGGTCGAATGTTGCCACTCGCTTGTCATTTTGGCGGTTCATCGCCTCTTGATTGCTATCACCGATCGCTCCTGCAACACCACCAGCGATCGTATTGGTAAGCGGGATGGCTTGTCCAATGGCAGTATTTGCAGCAAATTTACCAACAGCGCCCCAATGTTGTGACCCTCCTATACCATTTATTAAATCTTTTCCTAGACCTTTGAATGCTCCACCCGTATCAACATCACCTAAAGCCGCTGTCTGCTTATCAAATTTAAATTGACCTGCATCACGAGAAATTTTTGATATCAATCCAGCAGCACCAACGGCGGAAGCACCTTCCCCAAAAGCGAGTCCGTGCTTGGCAAAATTACCCTTCAGCTTGGATCGAGAGCGCGGATCGTTTGTCTTCATCGTCCCAATTCCCGTCCAGATGAACAGTGCCAAGTCAACAGCCGTCTTCACAATCGTCGTGAAGAGAGTTAGTGAAGTGAAGACCGCCGCTACAGGAGGTGCAGGAATCGTAAATAAGCTCAACGCTGAGAAGATGCTCTTGAGCAGTCCCAGGGCTGTAGAAATCCCTTGCATCACCGCGTAGGCTTTGGCTCCTGTCTGTCCGCCTAAACCCTTGACACCTTCACCGTTAGTTCCTGCAACGATCGCTTGGAACTCCTTAGCTGCCGCCATAAACTCTTGCTTAACGGTTGTTGCCTTGATTTCACTCTTGTACCCGGCTCCAACTTCTTTCGTCTTCAACCCTACTGTACCCAGAGTCGCGATTCTCAATGCCGCATTTCCCGCTCCTGCGGCTATTTTTCGCGCCAGTTGCCCACCTGTTCCCATTGCCCGTGCGCCGTACTTCTCGTACTTACTGCTTTCTTCCTTAACATCGGCTTGGTATTTTTCTAGCTTGACGCGGTAGACGGCGCTCTTTTCGACATTTTCCCAAGATTTGCCAACTTTAAGCGTGAATTGCTTGGTATCAAAGTCGCCGCCTGTTTTCTGATTCTTCTTCCCAGCATCGATTTCATCGTAAGTAGCTAAGGCTTGTTCGTGCATTTCCACCGTTTCACCGCCGCACTTCTCCGCCTCCTTCAGTCGCTGTTCTGCTTGCGCCTCAAACATCGCCATTAGTTCCAGTCCCTGGATCATCCGGGCTTCGGCAACTTTCTCCCCTTTATCTTTATTAATCAGTTTGCGGTCAACTTTTCGACCCAATCCCTTAAATGGCGACCAAACCGCACTTGCCAGCGACTTAAAGCCCGACCAAGCCTTAGAGAAACTGCCTCCGAAAAAGCCCTTTAAGCCTGCCATCTTACCTTGCTTAAGGCTAGGATCAATATATTTATTTCCTTTCCCTTGTGGTGCTTGGTCTGGCTCCATCGTTTGGCCGGCGAGTTGATCCCCTTCCGAGACTCCCGCCTCTGCACTCGCTTCTGAGTCTTTGATATCGGTTTTTGCTAGTGCTAAAGCTTGTTCGTCAGAAAGCGGTTTGCCTTTTTCAAGGGATTGACCCCGCGTGCGACCTGCCTCTAATATCTTCGTGGCGACACTATCGCCGGACTGAGCATAGTAATGAGCTACGACCTCTCCCATTTTCTTCTCAACTAGGTCGCTGATGGTCTTCTTGTCCATCTCCAAGAAACTGTAGTTCCGCATCATGTGGTAGCGGTTTTCCTCTAACTTCATCGCTGCATCAGATGCTTTAGTTTCCAGTTGGTCGGGCGTAATGTCTACACCAATTTCTCCGCCTTTTTGTAAGCCCATCCGGGTTTTAGCGGATTCTAGTTGGGCATTTTCTTCTAGCGTTTCAACTTTGTCTCTTAATGGGGCGAGTTTTTCTTGTGCGGATTTAGTAGCTATATAGCTACCGCGAGCGAAGGCTCTAGCTAATTCCTCTTTTCCTTCTGCTACAGTTTTTGAGATCAGGGATTTATTTCTCAGGATATTACTTTGATGTCGGGCGATCGCTCCCGTGATTCCTTCAAACTCTTTTAGAGATTGTTCGCCAAATTTAAAGGCAGTTGCATCGGCTTTTTGTCCGCTCTTCACTGCAACCTTACCAATTTTGTCCTGTCGCGCCCGTTTGACATCTTCGCTTTGTTCTTTATTCTTGGCGCTATCTTTCAGGATTTTTACTTTCTCTTTTCCTTTCGCTGAAAGCATTGTCGCCTCCGTCAACGTTTCTTGTATGCTGGCTTCTGCATTATTTTGCATTGAAGTAGCGATCGAGCGTTGGGACGGCTTTGGCTTGTCTTCAGATTCATTCAAACCGTCTAGAAAATTGTCCCCAACAGGTGCTAGTTCTTCACTATGGTCATCCTGAATCAACCCTGAATAATCCTGGGTAACTTGGAAGTTAGAGTCTGACTGTTTAGCCTCAGATTGAGGTGCTGTGGAAATTTGTTGATGAGTGACAGACTGACTAGCGACAGGTTGCTCAGCCGCAGGTTGATGAGTGTTAGGGGCAGATCCGCTCGCTTCTTTAACATTTAAGAGCGTGTCTGTCTTCGTCAACGTTTCTTGAATGCTGGCTTCTGCATTATCTTGCATTGAAGTAGCGCTCAAGTGTTGGGACGGCTTTGGCTCGTCTTCAGATTCATTCAAACCGTCTAGAAAATTGTCCCCAACAGGTGCTAGTTCTTCACTATCGTCATCCTGAATCAACCCTGAATAATCCTGGGTAACTTGGAAGTTAGAGTCTGACTGTTGAGCTTCAGATTGAGGTGCTGTGGAAATTTGTTGATGAGTGACAGACTGACTAGCGACAGGTTGCTCAGCCGCAGGTTGATGAGTGTTAGGGGCAGATCCGCTCGCTTCTTTAACATTATTTAATTGCTGTGTTGCTTCCAGAGGAGGGCGAGATGTACCTATGGCTTTAAGATTGTGGTTAGCTTTTTGTTTATGCTGTGTTGCCTTCTGAGGAGGGTGAGATGTACCTATGGCTTTAAGATTGTGGTTGGCTTCTTTATTTAGTTGCTGTGCTCTGGCTTGACGAATCCTGGCAACGTGTTTTTTCTGATCTTCAGTGAGTTTGCTCTGCTCTACGGGGGGTTTGCGTTGAATGACGGTAGTGCTGCTTTGCTGCACCACATAGGTTGGTTCATGGGCAAGTAATTCCTGTCCTCCCTGACTGTCCGGATTATGTTCTCCTGCTTCAGAACCTGCTGGATTTTTCTGTTGCTCGTCTTGGTCGAGTTGTAAAATCGGTTTGGAGCCTACGGTGTCCTCAATAGGCTTGCGCTGGAGACTTGAACTTGCACCCACTACCTCTACACTGTCCCCCCGCGCTGCTTTAGCTCCTAAAATATCTGCTTCTGTCTCTAACCCTGGATCGGCATTAATGGGCGCTCCTTTCCCCTGTGGCACAGAAACTCTCCCCGCCCTTTGCTGGACAACGTGGGTAAGTTCATGACCTAATAATTCTTGCCCGGACTGCGTATCGGGTTGGTATTTACTCGGTTGAAAGTGAATATCTGACCCTTGGGTATAAGCAACTGCCCCAATGGCTTTAGCTTGCGGCCCTTCGTGAATGCGGACGCCCGAAAAGTCCGCCCCAAAAGCCCCCTCCATTTTCTGCTGCACAGGTTCAGGCATCAGCTTTCCACCCCCACTCGGAGCAAGGTTAATCTTGGCTTGTATTGGCTTAACCTTTTGGCTTGATTCTCCTTTAGCTTGAGCGGGTTCTTCTTCTTCTCCTTCCTGACGCTGAACGGGTTCCAACTTCGCTTGAGCCGGGTCTTCCTCTTC
>NZ_JAUBTI010000003.1:23859-55946 GCF_036702415.1 Microcoleus sp. D3_18a_C4
TCTTCTTCTCCTTCCTGACGCTGAACGGGTTCCAACTTCGCTTGAGCCGGGTCTTCCTCTTCCCCTTCCTGACGCTGAACCGGTTCTAACTTCGCTTGGGCGGGTTCTTCCTGCTCCTCAGCGTTCCTTTGCACAGGTTGTTGCTGCCCTACCTGAGTTGCCGTAACTCCCTGTAACCCAGCAGCTTGTCCTCCCTGCTTGTCTCTGGCGAGACTCACAGTAAACTTACGCTGAAGCGGGAGCGTTGTGGCGGTCGCTTCCGCTGCAAAAATCGGCACTTCCCCAAAGTTAAAGCCCTTATCCTTTCCTTGTTCTTCTTGCGAAATGCTCTGGGCTGTCTCTGACTTGCTAAAGGGGCTGTTGAGCGATCGCGCCTCCGGCAACAACTTCGCCTGCACCGCAGTCGGCATCAATGGAGTTACATCATTATGATTATGCTGTTGTTTCTTCAGCCGTGCCTTCATCTTAACCGCCTCCCTGCTATTAGCTCCTTGACCAGTCCATCTTCCGCAGTTGTCGCACCTTCGCAGCTCAGATAGAGCTTATCCTACGCTAATAATATTTAACCAAAAACTGCTGAAGGAAAAGATTAGACTTTTGTCTAATCTTAAGATCAAACAATCAGCGTCATATAAATTTATATAACTTCATCTTTCTGGTGGCTAAAAAACCCAGACAAAAAAATAACTTATGAATCAGGATTTGCAATATAGGCAATTTCCCGCACCCACCGCTGCCGTTCCGCGTGGTCTAAATTGAGAATCTCCTCCCGCGACCAATGGAAATGAAAAGCAATAAAGGCTACCTCCCGATATAACTCCTCCTGGGGGTAGCCTAGAACTCCCCCATTGCAGAAAGAGTCCCTTCTGGGGGGTTAATTAAGTTGTAAACATCCAGTAAATATTGCCAGTCATTCAGAAATAACCCTTCTAAATCTTCAGGAGTAAACGCAGATAAATCCCCCAAACGTAAAATCACCCGCGACAGCATCACCAGAGTGCCATAAGCAGGATTGTCTAAACTGGGGGGGTCACGTTGCAGGTAAAGTTCATCTTTACCTGTAGCAAGGCGCATCTCTCCATCTTGGTGCAAGGTTCCTTCGCTGTCGAGCAATCCCAGCGGCAGCGAGAAACTAAAAGTCGTGTAAGAATTGCGATCTGGAAACATAGCAACTTTAAACCAGGGGCATAGAAGTGGGAGTATCAGCAGAGGTAACTCGATTGGCAGCTTGTTCCTCTTCTAACCCATTAATATGCCGATAAAACTTTTGCAGGTAACTCAAGTCGCTAGCAAAGAGATTCTCAATCACTATCGGCGAAATATCTTCCAGCGCCCCCAACCGGCTAATCACGCGAGATAAAATAATCACCGTTGCATAAGCTGGATTCGCTTGCACTCTGGGGTCGCGCATCGGTACAATTTCATCGATCGCCCTTGAGAGCCGCATAATTCCCTTGCGGTGCAAATTACCCTGTTCGTCAAGGTATCCTTTCGGAAGGGTAAACTCAAACTCAGTTTGTATCATTAGAGAATCCGCACAAAAGTTTCTACGGCTAATTCTAGCTCCTCAAAAGCCAGATCCGAACCAGAGACAACACTATCGGCAATACTGTAGCCAACTGGCCAAGCGCCTTCAAAGGCAAACCGAGCGCCTTCTTCACCGTTCTGGCGGTAAATGACTAAACGACCATTGCGTAATTGATCGGCCCAGTTACCTGACTGCACCTCCTCTATCCAGTTCCACAAAGTCATGGAAGAACTCAAACCCCGCCGTAAATTAATGTTATTCACTTTTTCATTCCCTGGCATTTTCGTGCGGATGACTCGTCCCCGCGTCGCGTTGCCCCAATTTTGAGGAAAAACTTCAGCTAATTCAATGACATTCTGGGTATATTTAAACCCTTTACACTCCATAAAATAACCATCTATTGGCTCAATACTTCCATCCAAGTTTAAGCCTACATAAAACCGGGATACTGTCAGTATTTCTGCTAAGTTTTCTTTTAAGTGTTCCTGATTAATTGTCATCTTGGTTTGAATATTTGGAAACTTAAACAGGCTTGATACGTGAGACAATCTAAAACCTATTTTCTGCCTAACCCCTGAAGAAAGGGGTTAGACCAAGTTCTATTTTTCAGAGGTTTGGGAAATCTCTAAGCAGATTACATTTTGCTTGCTCCCACCGGAACCCGAATCATTCCTGCATGAGCAATCTCAATGGTTTCTTTAAAGATATCAGCACTGTCAGCTTTCACCTGAGTGGTTTTATATTTAGCAGGAATAGCATCCCGAAGATTCCACCGTGCTCCTTCAGAACCATTTTGTTTGTAGAAGATCAAGGAAGCTTCATAACGCCGACTCATTGTCTCCCGACCGCCGCCGCCCATTGCTTTCGGGTGTGAATCCACATACCATTGTAAAAGGATATCGTTGTCAGCAGCCGTAACAAACTCTAAGGTCATATTTTGATAGCTGACTGTGGCTGGAGTGGTCTGTGTATCAGTCATCAATCCCTTGCGGGTTCCTATCGGCTTACCCTCCGAAGCAGGATCGATCGTAATTGACAGTCCGCTGGCTTTAGAAATTAGTAATTGCGTATTGTTATTAATTTCTAAGTAAAAGCGAGAAACCGTCAGGTACTCCATGAGGCTTCTATCAGTTCCCATTGCGGTCATTTTAACTCATCCTCCCTATCAATTTTCTCTCAATAATTCTTAGGCGCTGCCAAAAGTAAGGGATCTACCGCTCACCGATTTTACTTTATTGATGCCTTCAGCTACGAGTTCATAGGTTTCTACTGCTAAGTCTTGACCTGTAACATCTGCATCAGCAACGGAGTATTTCTTCGGCCAAGCTCGCTCCAAGTTCCAGCGCATTATTTCCCGACCATTGGGATCGTAAACAACAACCGAGCCATTTTTGCGATTATTTGACCAGTTCCCTTTACCCCCCTCGCTTGGTGGCAAGCATTCTTGGAACCAGTTGTACATTTGAGCACTAGCGCTTCGCGGGTCATCGCACAGGTAAACTTCAACCGTCATAGCGGGGTTAGAATCGTAGCCGCCAGAGGTAGTTTGCCGATCGTGAATTCCCCCTTTGGTTGAACCGATTGGCTTGGCATTTCCCGTGACTTTACCTTCGTATGAAATCTGAGCCATGCTCTTAATTTGAGCTTGAGTAATGCCGTCAAACTCCACGTAAAAGCGAGACGCAACAGTTGTAATGACTCCTACCATATTTCCCTTCCTTTCTCAGATTTTTAGTAGTTGATTCCCTCAAACGAGAACAGGACTTACGCAACCACTTGCTTATCAGCAGAGCAACCACGGGGGAATTGCCCTACAAAACACCATATATATCAGTTATGCGTAAGTCCTAGAGAAGACAGAGGTTCCGAGTTTTTGAGGCAACTACAGGAGAAGTACTCCTACAGGGCAAAACTTAATTTATTAAGATTGCTTAACCGAGTTTCCTTACTTCCTGCCCTCTACTTTCTCGCGTTAACCAAAGGGGCCGCCGGACTCCTCATTTTCATTGCCTGTAATCTGGCTGATTCGGAAAATCACAAATTCAGCAGGGCGGACAGGAGCGACACCAACTTCAACGTACAATCGACCCTGGAGCATTGTTTGCGGGGTATTGATATCCTCATCGCACTTGACATAATAAGCTTGACCGGGGTTGCTTCCTGCCAGAGCTCCTTCCCGCCACAGGGAGTCAAGGAAATTGCTGAGAGTGCGCTTGACCCGCTGCCAGAGGTCTTCGTCGTTGGGTTCAAATACCACCCACTGCGTCCCCTCTTCAATCGATTTCCCGATGTAACTCATCAAGCGGCGGACGTTGATATAGCGCCACTGGATATCATCCAGTTCGACGAGGGTGCGAGCCCCCCAAAGGCGAAGGCCTCGGTTAGGGAAACTGCGGATGCAGTTAATCCCTAGGGGATTGAGGTACTCTTGTTCCCGGAAGTTGCAGTCA
This sequence comes from Microcoleus sp. D3_18a_C4, assembly GCF_036702415.1. Lineage (NCBI taxonomy): Bacteria > Bacillati > Cyanobacteriota > Cyanophyceae > Oscillatoriales > Microcoleaceae > Microcoleus > Microcoleus sp. D3_18a_C4. The sequence continues at coordinate 27,838 of NZ_JAUBTI010000003.1, forward strand.
TAGCTCAGCCCGATGACACCGCGAGGCACTTCGTTAGCAGGAGCTTTGTGAACACCCCTGGTTTCATCGACTCGTGACCAAATGCCGGCTGCGTATCCGCAAGGCGGGACGGCAATGGGGCGACCTCCGTTGCGGGGGTTCGGAACCCTGATCCAAGGGTAGTAGAGAGCGCCAAATGGAGAACGGCGGTTAAATTCTTCAGTTAACCACCGACCCACATCTTGCGGCCTGACGCGATCTGGAGGGGCGTCGAGGATAACCATACGGTTCGGCGGGTTGGGGATGTCGCCTGCTGCGGCTCCTTCGCACAGGCTGAGCATCATGTCCATAATGCCGTGAACTTGGTCTAGGTTCATCAAGCCTGCTTCGTAAACTTTCATCAAGTCCGGGCAAGCAACGATGGTCACGTCGTCAATCTCGAACAAGCCGCGCACGCCGCTGCGGTCATCCTGTGTACCTTCTACATACTGGCTGAAGCGTTCTGGCTGTACTTGCACCGGAGGCGGGCTAACTTCAAACAGCCCGTTGCTGGGACGCCGCGCCAAGGGGGTACCCGTGAGAGAGATGTCTGTAGCCCGAAGGTAGCGGGACTCCCCAAAGGCAGTCACGACATAATCTGTCACTTCGGGGGCAGCTTCGGGGTTCATGGTCAGGTGTTCGTACCGCTCTAGCTCTTCCCCGCCTTGGGTAATGACAATAGTGAAGTATTCCCCTGTATTGGCAGGGATGACGGTGACAGCCTCGGAGCTTGCCTCTGGGCTGCCGTCTGAGTCTGTGTCCGAGCTTGGGGCCGGGGCTGGGGCTGGGGGTTTGGGTTCCCCATCCATAATCCTTACCCGAATTGCTCGTTCGGAAGATGGTAGGAGTGCCTCGCTGCTGCTGGTTGGGGCGATCGCTCTCTCTTGAGCTAAGGAAAACCGCAGCGCAGGGCGCTTGGCGCGGTTCAAAACCTTTGTACCTACCGTATTTGGGTCCGGCGCTGCAGAACCGGGCAACCGAGTCCCAATGCTCGTCACCCAACAGCGGCCGCCGCCGTTTAAAAACCACCCGTACACGGTGAAGGGAAGGTAAGCGCCGAAGTCGGTAAAGCCGTCAGAGTTGGGGCGTCCAAAATACTGGAGGTACTGGTTCCAGCTTGTCACCAACGTCGGCTTAAACATTTCGGCTCCGCCTCGGACATCTTCGGTGAAACCGAGAAATCCCCCAACGGCTGTCGGCACGCCCGCTATGGGGCGACTGCCTCTGTCAACTTCCTCTACATAAACCCCAGGGGCGAAATAGTCAAGTCTTGCCATAATTCTTTATATCCTGCAACGCTAGCCCGCAATTGCCCCAGTTTCACGCGCTTCGCTTTGCTTGATAGCGACATGACTGAAGAAGGCAAAGATTTTTCTTGAAGCTTGTTTGTCTGACTACACACAGGTTAAGGGGTAACACCGAGCAGGAGTTATAGACTTTGGTCGAAAATTCCCTCACAGAACCACTGGTGACTGGAGCTAATTAATTTATGAATAAAGTTTAAGAGTTGGTAATTTATGCCTTTAGATAGGTGCTATATTTGTTTTAACGTAATAAATGCTGAATGCTGAACAGGGGGACTCTTGTATTATGCACGGACTCATCATTAATAATTCACCATCCAAAACGAATGAAAATTATGGGGTCACTCCGCAACATTTTTCTAGCTCAACTAGCCCTCAAAATAATCAGCTTAAAATCATCCCCCTCATACTTGTAGCTCAAGAGCTTTTGTTTTTTCAAAGTTTAAAAAACTTGTTTGGCTTCTATAACATTAACCCATTATGGCAATTTAATGTAGTTGGGGAAGCAGAGACGCAACCAGAAGCAATAAAGCTAGCTGTTCAACAACAGCCAGCTTTAATTCTATTGGATATAGATTTTCATCAAGAGCGAGAGGAGGCAATTAATACTATTGTCGAGTTGAACAATTTATTTAACAAGAGAAATCAAGAGAAACTCAAAATTCTAGCGATCTCAAGTGAAAGAGACGAAAAAGTGATCTTTCTAGCCATGCAAGCAGGGGCTGTTGGCTATGTATTGAAAGAAAATTTGCCGTCCCAACTTTGCTCTGCTATGCTTACGGTACTCAGCGGTCAAGTTTATCTGTGTCCTGAAGTAGCAACTCAGTTTTTCCGGGGTTTTCACCTTTACGGACAAGCTCGTCTTACTAATGCTAAGCGCTCGCCCTCGTCGGTGACAAACTGGGATAGCCACCACCCGTACCGCTTCACCCAGCGAGAACAGGAAGTTTTAGAATTATTAGTCAAGGGGTCTTGTAATGAAGAGATTGCAAAGCGCCTTTACATTACTATAGCCACTGTCAAAGCCCACCTAACCTCGATTTTTGAAAAATTAGGCGTGAAAAACCGCAGCCAGGCAATTGTGAGATCATTGAAACTTGACCTTGTTTGAAGCAGGCTAAAAACTGATAGCTAAAAGCTCCAAGTTAGCTGCTCATAGCTAATGGGAAAGCCAGAAAAAATTTAGCAATTAGTAATTAGTCATTAAATCATCCCATTTTTAGAGCGTGTACTGCTTTACAATCAATGCCATGAGTAATTATTTAGCGATGGCGACAGTCACAGCCACATTGCAAAAAATATTGCAGCGCTCAGTCCAAATCGATGTAGAGGGCGCGCGAGTCACTACCACTCGCCCAGAAAATTCTGGAGGGACGCCAGAAACTGGAATTAGCCTTTACCTTTATCACGTTAAACGCAACACAGCTCTGGGGAACGCAGATATGCCACCGCGCCAACGAAAAGGCGAATTGGTGAAGCGAAATCAGTTGCCGATCGATTTATATTACCTCATTAGTTGTTATGGGAATGATGTGGAACTAGAACCCCAACGCTTATTAGGAAGTGTGATGCGGACGCTCGAGGACAGAGGAATCTTATCCGCTCAAATGATTCGTGAAACAGCCAGCGATCCGAGCTACCCCTTTTTGGCAAATTCTGACTTATCCGAACAAATGGAGATGATTCGGGCAGAATTCGTTCCAATTTCAACGGATGAATTATCAAAAGTTTGGTCAGTTTTTCTCCAAACGCCCTACGTCTTATCAGTTATTTATAAAATTACAGTTGTAGTGCTCGAAGGAGAAGATCCGGTGGCAATATCATTGCCAATTCGCGATCGCCGCGTCAGCGGGTGGATCTTCGGCAAACAGCCTGCAATTCACTCAGTAATATCAGCCGAAGGTCGAGATCAACCGATTTTCGCCACTAGCACGTTAGCGATTCGCGGTAAAATGCTAGCGAACGCTCTGGCCTTAATCCGAGTTTGCGGGGTTGAGGTAGCACCCCCAACTATACAAGAGACAGAAATGACTTTACCCCTGTCCTTGATCCCGATAGAAGCGATGCGAGCAGGGGTTCAGGGCTTGCAAGTGATCCACCGACAAAGAGCAGAGGAAAGAGAAACTGCCAATCGAATGCTCCAGCAGCGCGTTGAGTCGAATGTAGCGCCTTTCGTGTTGCGGCCCTGCGTGCTGGAGGTGAATTTGCTCAGTGTAGAAGGCAGTGACGACGAAGCGCGCACCGCCGAGATTGAAGTAGTAACCGACGTAATTGTGGGTTCTGGGCAGCGATCGCTCCTGATTCTCAACGAACGTACAGCCACCCAGTCAGAAGCTTACCTGTTCAGCGCCCAACCCCGCAATGGCGATCGCAGCAATCTCCTATTTACCTTGCAAGGAGTGAAAGCGGGAGAATACTTGCTTAGAATTCAGGTGGACGGCGCAGAGAGTAGGCTGCAAGTCGATAGCGATGCCAATAGTCCAACGTTTGAGCAGTATATCGACCCTGCGCTCGCCATCCCTTAATCCTGTGCCATCCCCTAAATTGAAAGAAATGAGTGTTGTTTCCGTGCAAGACTGGCAAAAATTGAACCAACAGTCCCTAATGGCTGCCCTCGCCAAAGTGCGAAAAGCCCTAGAACACAAGGCTGGGCAAGCAGAGAACGGGAAACAGCCGCCGACTGCAGGTCAGGAGCAATGGGAAAGCTCAGCGCTCGAACAACTCTGCCACAGCTTTGGCTTATCGACCTTTGAACGAGATTTGCTGCTGCTGTGTGCAGGCATGGAATTGGATGCGAGTTTTGCCAGCTTGTGCGCGCTCGCCCAAGGCGAGCCTCAAAAACCTTACCCCACTTTCAGCTTAGCGCTGAGCGCCTTAGATGCGCCGCACTGGAACGCTCTCACCCCTAATGCTCCCCTGCGTCGCTGGCGACTGATTGAAGTGGGAGGGGGTGCCACCTTAACTCAAAGTCCCCTCCGCATTGACGAGCGAATTTTGCACTATCTCGCCGGAGTTCAACATCTGGACGAACGCTTGGCAGGAATGATTGAGCCTGTACGGGAGTCTAGTCAGTTAGTGCCTTCTCACCAACACCTTGCCGAACAATTGGCGCAAACACTTTCTCAGGCGGCAGGGAGTGAGAGGTTGCTAGCAGTGCTGCTGTGCGGAGAAGACCTGGCGAGCAAGCGGGCGATCGCAGCAGGAGCGTGTAAACTTTTGGGGTTGAGCTTGCATCTGGTGCTGGCAGATAATTTGCCCAGCAATGCTAACGAACTAGGGCAATTTTTGCGTTTGTGGGATCGGGAAGCGGTGTTGTGCAATAGCGCTTTAGTGTTGGATTGTGATGAAACGGATGTTGAGCGCAATGGTAGCGCGATCGCTCGCTTAATTGAGCAAATCAATAGCCCTCTAATCGTGACAGCACAAGAGCGTATCCGCCAACGCCAGCGCCCGCTGGTGAGTTTAGATGTCAGTAAGCCCACGCACTCTGAACAGTATTTGCTTTGGGAAGAAGCGCTAGGGGCCTTCGCAGCAGAGTTGCCAGAGGGGATCGATCATTGGGTGGCACAATTCAACTTAAATGCCCCTGCCATTCAAGCCACTTGTGCGAGTACCTTGGGGCAGATAGAGGTAGAGGATAATTCTCAGACCCTCAGCGATGCTTTGTGGGAAGCGTGTCGCGCCCAAGCTCGTCCCCGGATGGAAGATTTAGCCCAGCGCATTGACGCAGGCGCTAGCTGGGATGATTTGGTGTTGCCAGAGATGCAGTTTCAAACGCTACAAGCGATTATCGCCCATGTCCGACAGCGAGTTAAAGTTTATGAGCGTTGGGGGTTTGCCGGTAAAGGAGGGCGGGGCTTAGGGATTAGCGCTTTATTTGCTGGCCCTAGCGGAACGGGCAAGACAACGGCAGCGGAGGTAATTGCTAGGGAATTAAATTTAGATTTGTATCGCATTGATTTAAGTGCAGTTGTTAGTAAATATATTGGTGAAACGGAAAAGAACTTGAGGCGGGTGTTTGATGCGGCGGAAGGCGGAGGAGCAATTTTGCTGTTTGATGAAGCGGATGCTTTATTTGGCAAACGCTCGGATGTCAAAGATTCCCACGACCGCCATGCAAATATTGAAGTTAGCTATTTATTGCAACGGATGGAAGCTTATCGGGGGTTAGCAATTTTAACGACTAATTTAAAAGGAGCGCTGGACAGTGCCTTTTTGCGGCGGATTCGCTTCGTCGTGCAGTTTTCTTTTCCCGATGCAGCTCAACGAGCTGAAATTTGGCGTCGCATTTTTCCCAAAGAAACCCCCTTAGAAGGAGTGGATGTTAATAAGTTGGCGAGACTCAGCGTTGCAGGGGGAAATATTCGCAATATTGCGATGAATGCTGCTTTTTTGGCGGCCGATGCCAATGAAGCTGTGACAATGAAACATTTGTTAAGTGCTGCTCGGAGCGAGAGTACGAAAGTGGAAAAACCATTAACAGATAGTGAAGTGAAAGGATGGGTTAGCTCGTAGTCGATCGGGTAAGGCAATAGACGTCTTGCCAAAAAAAATTATGTTATAGTCAAGAGTTTTGATTTGAAGCCCCGTCAGCTAACTCATAATTGTAAATTGCGGCTGGGGGGGTGACAAAGAGGCTTAGGATATAGACCGAATAAGGGTTGCAGCCCTCAGACCTTGTTCATAAAAGCAACGTTTAGAACCCACATTCCGCACCCCCAACTGGCACTACCGGCGGATTGAGGGGGTAAAAGTGAATCATCTGAGACCTGGAGTTTAGCTAGTCAGACGGGAATCCCCACACGCTTGTCGCTTCGATTAGTGTGGGATGAGAGGCGCGTGAATCGAGGATTCCACATTTTCATGTCCTCGCCAGCATAGCGGGCGAGCAATGAAGGTGTGGATGACGAGATGAACAAATCTTTATTTGCCAACATCGTTACTTGACATAATTATTAAATTACTGCTTGACACAATATAGTTTTTTCTGGTATTTTTATTCTCAGCAAATGCGTAAAGGTCGTAGCGCAATGAAAGTAACATATCAGTATCAGTTCTATCCCAACACCATTCAAAAGTTAAGCCTAAATCATTGGTTGAGAATTTGTCGCTATTGGTACAACAGGCAGCTAGGCGATCGATTTGATTGGTGGGAGAGTAACCGGACTGCTATAAATGCTTGCCCATTAGTTGCTAGCATCTCTACGCCCCGCGCGCAGCCTAACTACTATTCCCAAAAACAACAATTACCAGTCATCAAAAAAGACCTAGTAAAAGTCTTCCACAGTGGCGAGCTATTGGACTTCAAGCAGGTAGATTCAACTATTCTGCAAGATGTTTCTAAGCGAGTAGATAAAGCCTTTGAGCGGTTTATCGTAGGGGACAGTAAAGGCGGGCGATCGGGTAAGCCCCGATTCAAGACGCTCAGCGGATTACCGGACGATGACTTTTTCTACGGCTAATAACGACTGGATTAAGCTGGTTCGCAAGAATTGGTTTTATATCCGATTGCCGAAGTTGGGTGTCATAAAAGTTCGGATGCACCGCAGGGTCCCCGATGGATTCACCCCAAAGCAAATTAGTGTAACTAGAAAGGCTGACGGTTGGTTCATCCAGATAATGCTTGAAGACGCTTCAGTACCCCAGTTTATTCCTGATAAAGTTACCCCAAACTGGGATAACTCAATTGGATTGGATGCGGTGCTGCATGAAGATGTCTATTTAGCAACATCGTCAGGGGAAAAGCTACCTTCGTTAAAACCGCTTCGCAAAAACCAAGCTAAGTTAGACCAGATATCAAGGAAGCGGAACAAACGGAAGCGCGGTTCTAAAGCCCGACGGAAATTAGCCAAAATAGAAGCGAGACAGCACCAAAAAATAGCGCGTTCTCGCCAAGACTTCCACTACAAAACAGCTCACAGACTTGTGAGGTCTGGAGCTAAATTCTTTTTTCATGAGGACTTAAACTTAAAAGGCTTAACGAAGCGGAATAAAGTTAAGCAAGATGATGAGGGTACTTACCTCCCAAACGGTCAATCAGCTAAATCAGGACTAAATAAGTCTTGGTTGGATGCTGCGTTTGGTCAATTTTTCAAGACGCTGGAATACATAGCCGCAAAAGCTGGGTCAGCCGTCGTGGAGCAAAAACCTGCTTATACCTCAATGGTTCTGTGCTATCGGAATGAAATTGTTTTCACCGATTGCGGTATGCGAAGCTATTGGGATGAGCAACATTCTTTAATGGTCGATCGCGATGTTAACGCCGCGATTAATTTAAAGAGACTTGGGTTGGGCATTTTCCCAAGGAGAAAACGCCGTAGCGGGAATCTTTCTATAGTAGGAACTATAGATGATAGTACCGCAAAGGAAATTTTGCACACCCTTCATCGGGCTGCAAAGATGCCCACGCCATAGCTGTACTCAGCTTGACGTGGGAGTATGTCACACTAAACGGAACTTACCCCGCACCCTTTGAAACTTGCATTTCAAACCCCCATCAGTGGGGCGCTCGGACTTGAGCCAGGGCGCGCTACATGACTACAAGGCCAGTGAAACCTCTAGCAAATCGCTGGGGGGGGTGACAAAGAGGTCTACGAGATAGACTGTATAAGGGTTGCAGCCCGCATACCTTGTTGATAAAAGCGGCGTTTAGAAGGAGTTAACTTGCGTTTACTGTTCCACCTCCAAAGAATATTGTTCTAGATAATTAACCCACTTTTCTCCATCTAATCCAACACCAAATGTACTCCGTCTGCGATATTTTTTCTTTGGTTCTGTGCGACGAGATACATATTCTTGTACCTGCTTTTTCTTCAGTTCATTACCTTGAAATATTGCCCAAGTGTACGCCAGTGTCATGAGCCGAATCATGTTAATAAGTCGGTTCCCTTTGAGGCTTGTTTCTTCAATATCGTAGCCTCCTGTTTTACAGTCTCGGAACATTTATTCAATGCCCATCCGCTGCTTATAAGCATTGATCGCTGCTCGCAATGAGCCTAAGTCCGTGAGAATAAACCAGGCTTCTTTAACTTGATATTTCCCATAGTTCCTTTTCCACTTACAAGCAAGCTCAAACCCGGTAGTAGGTAGAAGACATCTCCAAAAACAATTAAAGCCTTTGTGTAACTAGTACAGCTCGGCGTAAGTAGACAGACTCTATTTGTGGTAGACTAACATAGTTAGTTTAGACCAGTTTCGGTAGGTGATAAAGGAGTCATATATGGCCTTATTAATGCCTAAAACATTAAAATTAAGCGATGGCGAGCGTCATCAACTTCACCAGTGGAGCAAGAGACACAACACGCCGCAACAGATCGTGCTACGAGCCCAAATCATTCTCATGGCATCTGATGGTCAAAATCATCGTGAAATAGCCCGAAGCCTAGAGATTAACCGGCAGATGGCTCGTGAAGGGGCGAAACCGATGGTTGGAGAGCGAGAGAAAAGACTTATCGATTTTGCAAAGATTACAAGATCGAGAACCTGTTGGCGCACCAGCAAAATTTAGCATGGAACAAGTAACCGAGTTATTTGCACTCGCCTGTTCCTCACCGTCGGATTATGGACGGCCAATAAGTCATTGGACGGCTATAGAACTGGCGGAGGAAATCATGAAACAAGGCATTATTGAAAGCATATCAGTCCGACATGTTGGCAGATTATTAGAAGAAGCCGAACTTAAACCACAGGCTTCGCGCTACTGGTTAACCCCCCCTGTGGATGAAGAATTTGATGCAAAAGTTAAAGATATTACAGGTTTATATCTGACTGCGATTGAACGCAGTCAAAATGGAGAACACACCATATCGGTTGATGAAATGACAGGGATTCAAGCTATTGAACGTATCGAGAAAGACTTACCAATGCGACCAGGAAAAGTTGCAAGAAGAGAGTTTGAATATATTCGTCATGGCACGCAGACATTGATAGCCAATTTAAATATTGCTACGGGTAAGATTATCGAGCCAACTTGCGGAAATTCGAGAACAGAAGCCGATTTTTTACTCAACATTCGTCACATCATTGAAACTGACCCTGATGCTCACAAATGGCATCTAATTATGGATTGTCTGAATACTCACCAATCTGAATCACTGGTGCGTTTGGTCGCCGAAAAAGAAGGCTTAGATATCGACCTCGGTATTAAGGGAAAAAGCGGCATACTTCAATCCATGAAATCCCGCGCTGTTTTTTTAAGTGACCCAACACATCAAATTGTTTTCCATTACACACCCAAACATTCTTCGTGGCTTAATCAAATAGAGATTTGGTGAGCGCCTTTTGGTGCGGAAATTACTAAAAAGAGCAAGTTTCACCAGTCAGTACGATCTGAAAAATCGCATCCTCAGTTTTATTAACTACTTTAATCAAACAATGGCCAAACCTTTTAAGTGGACATATAAGGGTAAAGTCTTGGCTGTTTAATAGTCTGTGTATTTACGCCGAGCTGTACTAGATGGTCTAAATTTAGGACTTTTATGGCTTCTTGATGCTCTTTCATGGTTTTTTCCTCTTGGCTCCTAATTCGTTCATTGTATCTCAAAAAAGCCTGAAGTGATTACCCAGTAATCACTTCAGGCTTAAATTTTAAAAATTTATAACCATAAATTCTATTTAAACCCACATTCCGCACCCCAACTGTCACATGGGGTGCGGGTGGGCTGTAAATTCGGGTTCGATGGTAAGCGCGCCAGCCGAACGATACAGTATAAATGCTTAAAAATCGACCTGCCAGACACAATAATTCATTTATTTTGCTGGAGTATTAAACATCGATCCTCAGCTAATTGCGACAGGCAACTTTCTTGATTTCTGTTGAGAACAAAAATACCATTGGAGCTGCCGTCAAGCTGACGAGTTCACCTACAGATGAATAGAGCAAATTTGTATGCTTAGGCTCGAAGCGATCGGGATGCCGAGAGCAAAAAAATACTCTTCAAAGTAAGTAATACTGCAAAATATCGTTGTTAATATCTGTTAATCTAGTAAATAATAACTGCGACAGGTATTTGGGAAAAATCTGAGAATCTCTAATCGCTCGTCAGTCAAATTGGAGATTTGTTTGACTGAGGATATCGTTAATAAATGAACTGCTTGAAAGCATTGAAATATCCACCGCAAGGTCGGTCGATCGGTTAATTGGCCTAATTGATTTTTCAATTTCGCCTGTGACTGGACGAGGCGGGAGCGTAAATGTCTTTGTGCTAAGGTATAAACCAACAGGCATAAACCCATAATTAAAGCCAGGGATTCTATTCTCTCACTCGATTTGAGAAACACGCTATCTGTAAAGAATGAGGGGTCTTTCAGAAAACTAAATCCTCTTTCAGCCGATTGTTGTTGTTTGTATGTATTCAGCATTTGGTCGGGTCTAATTCGTCGCTATCGAGTACATTTGTGGCTAAGATAAATCGTCCCGATTGTTGCATTTCTCTCGCTACTGCCTGGTGGTCGATTTCGATGTTAGCTTGCAGTTTATACCCGGGCTTGTCTGTTTTTTTCACACTGGTGAAGCTGGTGGCATGAATGTGAGTTAGTTTGTGGTACTTAAATTTACTAGAGAGTTGTATTGCTGCCTCGATCGCATCCGGTTCACACGCAAATTTTTGCAATGATAATTGCCTGAGCTTTTGTCGAGCTTCTTGCTCTAATTTTTGTATTTCTTTCTCAATTCGACGCAAATCCGCTTGAGGGCGCACAGAGCTTTCTACTACTAACCATCTTTGTGGAATTCCCGCGTAATTGCTGTATTGTTGCGACCATCGATATCCTGGTATTTTACTCTCCAAAAATTCTGCTTCAGTTAGCTGAATTATCAGGTTTTTGGCTTGTTTTATTCCTAATGGTACTCGGCTCAACCATTTTAAGTTTTTGATGATTTCTAAATTTTTGGCTGTATATAAAGCGCTATCTGCGACAAAGAGTGAGTCGAGGTTCAGTTGCTGTTTGAATGAGGATAAAATTTGTCCGAATACTGCTGAATCTGTTTGATTACCATCGGCTGAAGAAGAAAAATAATGGTACGTCTCCATCTCCACTACAAATTAAATCTATAATGAATTGCTTTAAGTCGGGTCGGTGGTCGCGAGAGTATCCGTAAGTAATTAGGACTTACGCATTGACAAAAAGTATCATCTATGTATGCTAGACGATGCCATGACTGAATCGGTTTGCCAAAATATGCTCACGTATAACTGAAGTGAATAGATTCCTTTGGACTTCATACCAGTTACCAATTATTTTTTCAGACCGCATCAACTCCAATTTTACAAATGCTTGAAGTGAACAAAATATATGAGTCTTGATTGCCGAGGTGTCTCTCACCATAAAACGACAAATTCCACATACTTGTTTGATGGCTCTATGAAATGTTTCAATTTCCCAATGAGTATCATGAATTGTGAGAAATTCATCTCTTGTTATCTCCTGAATCTTTGACTCGTCTGGCAAATACAAAATATAGTGTCTAGATGCCTCTTTTTTAAAGCTTTTCCTAAACACTTTTATAAATCCAAATTCTTTCAAATGAGTTCTTAATCCTGACTCAGGAATGACCAGAGTGCTTACCTGGCAAGAATTATGTGGCTCATTTGAGACAGTCCTATTTTTTTGAATTCCGAATAGAAAACCCAATTTCTGGTTTTTTAGAAATTTTAAATTTTCCACTCCTGAATACCAACTATCTCCTGTTACTGTTTTTGGTTTAACTCCCCAATTTATTATTTCACTCACCATTTCTCTAAAGTAATCGTTTTTGGTTTTTCCCTCCTTTTTATCAGAGATTCTGTAATTTATTGGAACTGAATTACCATTAATATCGCTGTAAGATAGGGTGATTAAATTTAAACCAATAATAGTTTTATGAGCTTTTCCTGACCAAAAATAACTAATCAATTCGGCATTTTTAGGGTCGCTGTAAATCTTTTCTATGACTGTATCGTCTACACTTAGTATCCCTCCTGTCAGGTTGATTATTTTCTCTACCTGACTGAATAAGTCTTTCGGCTCATACCTTTCTCTTAACAAAAACCGATTGATAGAATCGTGAGAAACATCTCCCAATATCTCGGATAATCTGCTACATCCTCCCAGTTTGGGTTCTGACAACAATGCAGGAGGTGTAAAGGTCGGCGTTGCATTGTGCCGTAGAGGGTTTAGTTATTTTTCTCATTGTTCCATACTTAGAAAGGAGACGACAATTATTTATCAATGCACTGTTTTGTTATTTTGTCAATGCGTAAGTCCTAGTAATATGTATTGGTAATGGTGCTTCCTGATGATTCATGCTTGAAACCTGGTTCATGCTCGAATTTATTGGCAGAGCAAATAATGAGCCTGCGTCGCGATCGGCATCATATTTGTATTCCCCATGCAGGTGGAATGAGCTAGAATCGAGATGTACTGTATTTAACCCTACATCAAATTTAATTGCTGCTTCGAGGGCAATTGCTGTAAAAGTTTGACTCAATCCCGTGACATATAGCTTGTCTAATACTCTACCTAAACGATCGTCATTTAAGTGTTCTGGTTTAATTCCTTTGCCGATTAAGTGTTCAGTTGGTTTGCCTTCAAAAAAATTTGAGAATAAATATAACGGTGCGGATACTAAACCTAATCCGTTGAGAATCATGGCTTTGACAGCGTGACCGGGACTTACTATTTCGCCTGGTTGACCACCTACTAGCTGATTGATTTTTTCTACCCTGTTGTCTCCGATCGATTATCCCAGCAACTAAACCCAGGTGGTCTAGGTTTTGGACTGTTATTTCAGGATTTTTTTTTCATCGAATTGAGACGGCCGATTGGGGCGAGAGTATGTCTTTTGTACTGGCGAGTGCTGCGCCAGTTATATTTTACTTTTTCCCCCATCGTTGGACTTTCGATCGCACGCCGGAAAGAGAACGGTCGGCAGTCAGCAAATTACTACTGGTATTTGATGGGGCTGGTATTTCGACTGACATTGTTTAAGCATTTGTACTTAAGCTTTTTGGTCGCCCTGAACACGACTCGCGAACCGCAGCCCACCCGCACCCCATGTGACAGTCGGGGTGCGGAATGTGGGTTTAAAGACCTGCGGAATGTGGGTTCGACAGCGATCGGGCATCCAGCGGCGTTACAAAGTAAGCCAAAAATGATTTGTAATTTCCCTCTCTTTTTGTCCCGCGAATAGCCGTATTGAGCCAGGGGACAGGTGGTTCCTTCAAAATAAGTAGAGGTGACATCGTAGAGAATTAAGCGTAAGGATTCAGGTAAAAAATAGTTCAGCAGAGAGCCAAAAAATATGGTAATGTAGTCAGATGAGCGAAAAGCCAGAGTTATCAGCAGCACTAAAATTAGAAATAGTTGACCAGTTGAGCCACCAGGAGCTGGTCAAAATTGTGCTAACCCAACAGAAGCTGATTGAAAAATTACAACAAAAGCTCGAAAAGCTCCAAGAGAGACAGCCCAGTAATAGTAAAACATCATCCAAACCACCATCGAGCGATCTGATACAGAAATCCGAGACAGCCAAAGTTGACAATTCACAAGAGTCAGAGTCAGAGTCAGAGTCCCAACCTGCATCGCAAACCAGGAGGACAGCCGGGACATATCGGTAAAAGCCGAAAAGGATTTGGGCGAGTAGATAGATATCAAATCAGCACTCCTGAGTATTGTGAGCATTGTGGTAGCCCTGAATTAAGTGATGCGATTGGTTATAGCAAGCAGCAAGTAGCGTGTAAAGCCAGCCTTACCAATTGAAGTGGTGGAATATCAACGAGTCAAATGTCAATGTAATGAATGTGGAGCAATGGTGATGGGTGCACCAGCATCAGGGATAGTTCCAGGGCAAGACTTAAGCATCGACCTACAAGCATTATTGGTATGGTTAGGTAATTATGGGCACATATCCTATGAAAAACAACAAGAGTTCCTGCGCGAACTAGGTGGAATCGAAATTGGGATAGGGACATTACAAGCAACAAACGCGCGGGTAGCTGATACTGTAAAGCCTGCCGTTGAAGAGCTATAGCAATGGGCACGCCGACAAGCCAACGTCCATGTGGATGAAACTCCGTGGTGTGTCAAGGGAGTCAAAGAATGGTTATGGACAGCTACGGGTCAAGATTTTTGCCTGTTTCATGCCGCAGACACTCGCAGTAGAGCCGAATTAGAGACGATGCTGGGGCATGAATTTGCGCTCAGTGTTGAGTTCCGATGATTTTAGCGTATATAACGGTGTGATTGTGGGAGCGCAACAAAAATGTCTAGCCCATCTACGGCGACATTTTAAGAAAGTTCTGCTTATACGCCACGGTAATAACAGTGTCGTCGCTTCTGCATTTTTGGAATTAATTGATGAGGCATTTCGACAACATCGCCTAGGGCGGGTACACCCCCAAGAGATTGATTATCAGACTTGGGCGAGGGACTTTAAAACGAGATTGGCAGAATTGTTAAATACTTGGCAAGGTCATGTTGGTCATGCTGCTGGACTGTTACTGCGCTCGTTACGTGAGAAAGCACATCAATGGTGGTACTTTTTAGACCACCCGGAAATTCCCCCTGATAATAATTTGGCAGAACGTTCTCTGCGATTAGCCGTGACGAAGCGTAAGGTATCTGGGGGTTCCCGGTCCATGTCTCGGTTTGAACAAACTGCTGATTTGTTATCTGTGATTCAGACTTGTAGATTTCAAGGTAAAAGCGCAATGGCTTTTTTCCATGATGCTATATCTGCCCATTCTTGTAACTTTTTCATGCCTTCTCTTATTCCCCAATCAAAGACCTGAATCCTTACGTTTTTTCTTCTAAGCAGTACCAATTACAATTTTTTTCTGGTGTTGAATGTTGCTATTATGGCAATCACAGGATTTTTGGGCGTAAGTTTCATTTATCAAGGAATGCACTTTCTGTCCGAACAAGATACGGAAGGCAAAGACATTAGGCTAAATATTTTGCGCTTTTGGTTGGGACTCTATGCGTTTGTTGGCACTCAGTTGGGATGGACGCTGAGACCGTTTTTTGGGTCGTCGGGAATGCCTTTTCAACTGTTCCGAAACCGAGAAAGCAATTTTTATATGAGTCTGTGGCAATCAATTATGTCTCTGGGAGGATCGTAATTAATCCCAATTAAAGGAGATTTTAAAGAGTGATACAAGCTGATTTGGATGAGATCAAGATTCCTGAGAAGGAGTTGGAAGATTTGAGCGGAATAGCTTTGAGCGACGGTTTTGCAGGGGATTTTTACCGACCTGCTGCACTCCGGGACGGCAAAAAGCTGTTTTCTCTTTTGTTGAATGAGTTGCTGAGATTTTGCCTGACATTAGTTGTTTAGCAGCCGATTGCTTTACTGGCTAATAAACATAATGTTGGTTCATTTAGCGATGCTGAGATATTTGTCAGGGTTTTACAAATAACTTTGGGTTTGTCGCTGGCGATTACGGTTGCTTGGAATGTCTATAAATGGGTTAAGGCAAAGCCTCTGGCAACCCTGGCGGGTCTGCGGGATGAAGTTGAGAAGTATCATGAGGTGACTCCGGCTTTAGATATTATCGATCGCCTAACGGCTGCTGGCAAATTACAAGCCAATTTAATTAACCGAGGAGAAGCAATTGAGGCATTAAAAATTACTAGAGAAAGTTTAGTGTGTGCTTTGAAAACAGAGATAATTCTCAGAGAAAATCAGCAATTTATCGGCCGCCGTTACGAGTTATTTGCTAATATTGAAAGTAATTTGGCTGCTTTGATGGCGCTGGATGTGAGCGATCGGGCGACTGAATACGGGCGGTTGTTGAATGAAGCTTTGGAAATTGGGATGAGCGTGCACAAAGAGGTAAGAAAGTTGCAAAATGGGCGTTAGAGTTGCTGGAGAGTTCCTGGTTTGTAGTAAAAGTAGTAACTGAGATATTGCACCATTTTTATGAACAGGCAAGATGCCTGTTCCACAAAGAGTGAATTTTATTGTGGGGAGTAGGGGTTGGGCAGGAGAGCCCGCCCCTGAAAGGCTTATTGAAAATGGTGCAATATAGAAATTACTACAAATTTTGTTCCCACCGGAAATTTCAATCCTCAAAAATATCCAACTGTTCGCCCTCAGACTCTTTTTTGCCATCTTTTTTAACACCTTTCCGCAGCCCGATCGCAATTTTGCTATGTTTCTCAATCTGCCTCATCACCTGTCTCGCCCGGTCAATCACCGACGGCGGTAAACCAGCTAATCTGCCCGCTTCAATTCCGTAAGATTTGTCAGCACCTCCCGGCTGAACTTGGTGCAAAAATACGATTTGATCCGGCAATTCTTTCACTGTCACCTGATAATTGGCGACATTATCTAAAATAGAAGCTAACTCATTTAACTCGTGATAGTGAGTCGCAAAAATTGTCCGCGCCCGAATCTCAGTTGCTAAATATTCCGCCACAGACCAAGCAATCGAAAGTCCGTCAAACGTCGCCGTTCCCCTGCCAATTTCATCTAATAAAACCAATGATTGCGGCGTCGCATGATTGAGAATATTTGCAGTTTCGTTCATTTCTACCATAAACGTAGACTGACCTGTTGCCAAATCATCGACGGCGCCGACGCGGGTAAAAATACGATCGCAAATTCCCAAACTCGCAGCTTTCGCCGGCACAAAACTACCCATCTGCGCCATTAACTGGATCAAACCCACCTGCCGCAAATAACAACTCTTGCCACTAGCATTCGGGCCGGTTAAAATAATTAAATCTGGGCGGTTTAGCGATTCTTCCCGACCCAAAAAAGCAGAATTAGGGACAAAAAATCCCGGCGGCAAAGACTTTTCCACCACAGGATGACAGCCTTCAATAATTTTAATTTCCCGACTTTCTGTCATAGTCGGGCGGCAGTAATTCTGGTAAACTGCTACTTCTGCCAAACCGCACAAAACATCTGCCGCCGCCACAGCGCGGGAAACGTTGCGAATAATTTCTGCGTGTTCTCCTACCTCCGATCGCACTTTAGCAAAAATATCGTATTCTAATTGATTTAAATCTTCCCGCGCTGTCAGAATTCGCACTTCCCTTTCTTTTAATTCTTCAGTGCTGTAGCGTTCTTCATTGGTGAGAGTTTGCTTGCGGGTGTAGTCCCTCGGTACTTGGTCTACTTTTGATTTGGTAATGCTGATGTAATAGCCGAAAGCTTTATTGTAGCCTACTTTTAAATTAGAAATTCCCGTGCGCTTTCTCTCAGTGGCTTCTAAATTTGCAATCCATTCTTGGTCGGCTGATGCAGTTTGGCGCATTTCATCTAGCATCGGATTGATTCCCGCTCGAATCAAACCTCCTTCTTTTAAATGAATCGGCGGTTCGTCAACTAAATGAGAGTGAATTTTACTTGCTAATTCTTCGAGAATTGGCGGTACATTTTGCAGTGCTTTCAAATAGGGCGATCGGCCTTGGGCTGCGATCGAGGCTAATTCCGGCAGTTTCGAGAGAGAATCAGCTAAAGCGACCAAATCCCGCGCGCTAGCTGTTCCCGAACCGGCGCGGCCTGTCAGTCTTTCGATGTCGTAAATTTGGCGCAGCAACTGCTGCAAATCTTGGCGCAGACCGTTATTTTCTACTAATTCTTGGATCGTGTCGTGTCTGGCGCCAATGCCTTTAATGTTGAGCAAAGGTTGCAGCACCCAGCGGCGCAAAGCGCGGCCTCCCATTGCGGTGCTGGTTTTATCTATCGCCCACAGCAGCGAACCGTGAAAAACCCCATCTCTCACTGTTTGAGTAATTTCGAGATTGCGGCGGGTTTGGTAGTCGAGTATGAGAAAATCGGTGAGAGTGTAAGTATGCAATCTTTGCAAAGAAACTGCTTTTTCCTTTTGAGTTTCTTCGAGATATTGCAGCAAACCGCCGGCGGCGCGCACTGCGAGGGAAAGGTGGCCGCATCCCATACCTTCGAGCGATCGCACTTTGAACTTTTGCAGGATTCTCTGTTTTGCTTCGGACAAACTAAACGGAATTTGCGATCGCAAAGAATAGCAAAACGAATTCGGCAAACAATCGGGCAAATGCTCGGATTTCTCTCCGGGCCTCAACATAGTCACCAAATCCGGCGCATTAGTTAGCACCACATTAGTTGGAACCAGCACTTCCGAAGGCTGCAAGCGCAGTAATTCTAGGGTTAATTGTTCTAAACTGTTGGCTTGGGTAGTTACGAATTCTCCCGTAGAAATATCTGTATAAGCCAATCCCCAATCTTCCCCACTGATGACGACTGCTGCTAAAAAATTATTTTGTCTGGGTTTGAGCATTCCGTCATCAGTCAAGGTTCCGGGAGTGAGAATGCGGGTAATTTCTCGCTTGACTTGGCGGCCTTCTTTAGCAGCAATTGAGGCATCTTCAACTTGGTCGCAAACTACCACAGCATAGCCTTTTTCTACTAACATTGAGGTGTAGCGGTCGAGGGCGTGGTGCGGCACTCCTGTCATCGGCACTCTGCCAATTTCTTTGCCGCTTTCTTTGCTAGTACAAACAAGTTCTAATTCCTGCGAAATAGTAACTGCATCTTGGAAAAAACACTCAAAAAAATCTCCGACTCGAAACAATAAAAGTGCGTGGGGATACTGTTCTTTCACTTCCACATACCGCTGCATCATCGGCGTCAGCTTGGTGAATTCTAGTAGGCGGTGGTCGGCATTGCGGATGTTGGGTTGATGGGGGTCTGTTGGGGTAGATGCAGTGTAAGGCATAAAAGGCGATCGATAAATTTTAATCTTTAACAACTTTAGCGCAAGCTCGGCTTTTAGCTCTAACTAATATACAATATTTGACGATTAATCCTCCTTAAGCAGGGTGCGTGATTGTCATTATTGGGGAAGAGTGTTGACCTATACAAAAGTCACGCGCCCTACTTAATAATCGATAAACCCGCTTTTCGTTGAGAATTTTTCGGTCGCTTTTTATCTAATGTGAGCTTAAGCCTCGCCTATAGTGAGATTAAGTGCGAAAGTTTTATTTATTGTGAGAGGAGAGCGATCGGCGATCGACAAAAACAATCTCATCCATCTCGCTGTTAGCTGTTATGGCAGAAGGAAGAAGGCTTTAGTTATCTAGGAGAGAAGGAAGAAGCAAGGATTTCAGCAATTAAGAACGTCCTAACCGTCGGGCGTGGTTGCTATAAATGTTGGTGGTTAACAAAAGAATGTGAAATTTCCCGCACATAAGGGGCATAAGCTTTACATTTTTGTTATTGAAAACAGCCGGAAGATAGATTTATAAATTATACCTCGGATAGAGAGATAATATATTTTATAGGCTTAAAATTAAAACATCCAAGCAGGTAATTTATCGGCGTAGTAAATTTAAGATTTAGAATCAAAAATCTGCTAGCTAGTAGTTGACTAGAGGAAAAAAAATAATGAAAGCTCTTTGCTGGCACGGAGCAAATGATGTGCGAGTTGATAATGTACCAGACCCAACAATTATCAACCCGCGCGATGCCATAGTTAAAATCACGTCTACAGCAATCTGCGGCTCAGATTTGCACCTCTACAATGGCTTGATCCCGACAATGCAATCGGGCGACATCATGGGCCACGAATTCATGGGGGAAGTAGTCGAACTCGGCAGCGAAGTCAAGAACTTAAAAAAGGGCGATCGCATTGTCATTCCTTTTACTATTTCTTGCGGCAGTTGCTTCTTTTGCAACCGCGATTTGTGGTCGCTGTGCGACAACTCCAACCCCAATGCAGGATTGGCTGAAAAAATCTACGGCCATTCGCCGGCTGGACTGTTTGGCTTCTCCCATTTAACGGGCGGCTATGCAGGAGGTCAAGCAGAATACGCGCGGGTTCCGTTTGCAGATGTCGGCCCTTTAAAAATTCCCGACGGACTTTCGGACGAACAAGTATTGTTCCTCACCGATATCTTTCCTACCGGTTACATGGCGGCCGAAAACTGCAACATTCAGCCGGGGGATACTGTAGCTGTTTGGGGATGCGGGCCGGTCGGACAATTTGCAATCAGAAGCGCGTTTATGCTGGGGGCCGATCGAGTAATTGCGATCGACCGCGTACCGGAACGCTTGCAAATGGCTGCAGCAGCCAAAGCTGAAATCATCAACTACGAAGAAATGGACGCCGGGGAAGCCGTCACCGAAATGACGGGGGGACGCGGGCCTGACTCCTGCATCGACGCGGTGGGGATGGAAGCCCACGGCACCGGTCTCGACGCTTTGTACGACAAAGCTAAGCAAGCCGTGCGGTTGGAGAGCGATCGACCCACTGCCCTGCGACAAGTGCTCGTAGCTTGTCGCAAAGGCGGCACAGTCTCAATTCCCGGCGTTTACGGCGGCTTTGTTGACAAAGTGCCGTTAGGTGCAGCTTTCAACAAAGGCTTGACCCTGAAAATGGGACAAACGCACGTTCACCGCTATTTGCGGCCGTTGCTCGATCGCGTTCAAAAAGGCGAAATTGACCCGTCATTCGTAATTACGCACCGAATGAAATTGGATGAAGCGCCCCACGCTTACGAGATTTTCCTCAACAAAAAAGACAACTGTATCAAAGTTGTCCTCAAACCATAACTCGCATTTACCCTTCACGGAAAAACTATGCTTTTACAAGAAAAAGAATCAGGCGACTTGATTGAAATCCTCGATGTAGAGGCTTTACTCAGCCCTACAAAACAAGAAGTGCCGGGAAAAAATCAAGCTGGTCAAGAAGAGCAAGAGACAGCAACTTTTCCAAAAAGTAATTTAGTCTTTCCTTCCGGTGAAAATTTGCCGCGCTGTTGGACTGAGGAAAATTATCAAACTCATTGATTCCACTGATTCTCCCCATCCCCTTTAACAAGGGGGCGAGGGGAAGCTAGGGGTAGGAACAGGGCACATAGGTGTCAACTTAACCCGAAAAATCGCTCTGAGACTGAAGTCCCTGTCTAAAAGTTCGTAGTGGGGACTTCCGTCTCCGATTGACTAATTAAATAATTGTGGACTAAAGTTTTTACTACAAAATAGTTTTTTGGAATAAGTCTAATAACTCACAACAAATAAGTTATGCAATTGCAAGCAGTAATTCTCGATATTGACGGTACTCTGACGCTCAGCAATGACGCCCACGCTCAAGCTTGGGTGGAGGCATTTGCCGCTTACGGCTACGAGGTGCCGTTTGAGAAAGTTCGCCCGCTAATTGGTATGGGAGGCGACAAAGTTATACCCCAAATGGTATCAGAACTTTCCGACGAAGCAGGCGACGGGAAAAAGATTGCACAGCGGCGTAAAGAACTGATTATTAACCGCTTTTCTCCCGATCTTTCTCCAACCCCCGGTTCGCGGGATTTGCTGTTAAAAATGCAGAAAGAAGGATTGCGGCTAATTATTGCTACTTCAGCTACCACCGAAGAACTTTCCGGTTTGCTGAAAGCTGCACAAGTTGACGATTTATTGGATCAAGCGCAAGCGGCGACATCGAGTGATGCGGAAGCTTCTAAACCGGAACCGGATATTGTGGAAGCTGCTTTGAGCAAATTGCAGATGGAAGCGAGTCAGACTGTGATGTTAGCTGATACTCCTTACGATATCGAAGCTGCGGGCAAGTGCGGGGTGCCAGTAATTGCTTTTCGGTGCGGAGGTTTCGATGATGCTTCGCTGGCAAATGCTGCGGAAATTTACGATCACCCTGCTGATTTGTTGGCGCATTATGACGATTCTCTTTTAGGGAAAAAGGAATTGGTAGCGCGTTGAAGTAATCTGGCTAACTGCGGGGAATCGCCCCTAAAGTAGCCTAATCGGTTACGATCCGATCGACTTGATGGGCTTCTGTGCGATCGGGAATATCCAGCCGCGCAGCTAATTTGCGAATGACTGCTTCCGGTACTGTTGCTGTGCGCGATCGATTCCGCTGCCCTATTTCTTCTAGAGGTACTTCCAGATAAACAATGCGAATTCGCGCTTGGTAAGCAGCAAAAAAATTAATTAATTGCTGCCGCATTTGTTTAGTTGTATTCGTGGCGTTCCACACAAAAGAACGCCCCTCATTCATGTATTCGCGCGCTTTTTGTTTGGCTGCTGTCACCACATTTCCAGGTGTTTCGTTGGGAGACACATTCATCTCTTTTCGCAGTGCATCCAGCGAGATTACTGGCAAATCTGGGAGATTTTTCCGAATCCAATAATCTTTACCGCTTCCTGGCAATCCCGACATCAAAATTACTTCGCATTTAGTGTCGTCAAATGCTTCGTAATCTGGGTTTCCATTCTCTTTGCGGAAGTAGATAAATCGGCTGTGTGCGGAGGGGAATTGTCGGGGAGAATCCAAACAATTATTTTCTTGACAAAACTCCCGAAATAGTTGTATTTTATCGAGTAATTCTTGTTTGTCGCTACACTGTCGGCCGCGCACGTCTGCTTCGGCTAAAAGTGCGAGGAAATCGCAGCGGACAACTTGACTGACTTTAATTACAGACTGCTGGGGGTTGGGTTTATCGATCAGCCAGATGGGTAAACTGCCGAATTGGACGATCGCCACAACAGTTTCGCGAATCTCAAACTGCACTGGTGGCTCGAATTGAGATAAAATTTGTCTAACCATCCTCGCACCTTGGCGGGCGTGACCTTTTGAGCTAATTCTGCCGTCCGCTTCTATTTTTGTAAAGGCTGGTTTGGCGACATCGTGCAGCAAAGCGGCGGCAAAAAGTATCGATCGTTCTTTTTCGGGAAGTTGCCGCCAATTCGGGGATGAGATTAATGCTTCGCAGACCATTCTGGTATGAATTAAAACATCTCCTTCGGCGTGATAAATCGGGTCTTGCTGACATCCTTTTAAGTTTTGAATCCAATCGAAATGATTTTGAATGCTGTCCCAATCCAGAAACCAATCGGGCGGTTGGGGACAAAAGGGAAAAGTCCAAGGCGGCGCTAACAGTGTATTCATAACTTTACTTGTTGGATCTGACTGAACAACTCATCCTTCCTATGGGAGAGGACTTTAGCTTTGAGTCAGGGGTTTAAACCCCTGCCGGACTTCGGGAAGGAGCGTGGAAATTTGACGCCAATGGTCGGCAGTTTTTACTTTACTCACATTTTGCACCATTCTCAATTACTTGTTTAGGAACAGGCTTTTCGGCCTGTTCCACAATAAAACTCATTCTTTGTGGAACGGGCATCTTGCCCGTTCTTGACAATGGTGCAAGATATTAGGAACAGGCTTTTCGGCCTGTTCCACAATAAAACTCATTCTTTGTGGAACGGGCATCTTGCCCGTTCTTGACAATGGTGCAAGATATCTGTTTATAAACTAAAATTAAATAAATCTGCGCCGGGACGCAGAATATTGGGTACAATTGGGCGATTTAGCCAATGTCCTTCGGCGTTTTTAATCGCTGTTAAAAAGCTGGCACGCACGTACTTGTAACGCGCCTTGACAATTCCGTCTTCCTCTACTTTAATATACAAACCTTCCATAATATCGCTCTTGTCAGTCTCTTTCAAGCATCGTTCTTCATCTAATCCCAATTCCCCGCAGTACAAACGCAACCGTTCCAAATGTCCGGGTTGAATAAAATGAGATTTTTCCATAAACGGCATCATTTGCTTGGGAGATTTCAGCACTCCAGAAAACAACACGGGAACGGACACTAACGGCAGTCCTGTTAACAACTTCTGGCGGGCTTCTGTACTCAGAAATTGACTGGTTTCTAAGTCCAGCACGTCGTATTCCATAAAATAGTGCGGCAAAAAATCATAAAAAACAGTGTGTTTCGCATAAAGCCATTCGCCGTAAAGAATGTAGCGATTTCCCAGCACTTCTCCCAGGGTTCCGCTGAGACTGAAAGCCCACTGTTTGAATAAGTTAAAATGTTTTTCCCTCGGCCCGCCGGTGAGATAGTGGCCGCGACTTTGCAGCAGCATTTGTCCATCTGGTGCGAAGCTGATGCCTGTATTAGCGCCGTCTACCTTTTCTTCTATAATTAGAGGGCGATCGATCACAGCGCTAAATGGCACGCTGTCGAGGTCTTCATCACCCGGCTGGAAACGCGAACCTTCGATGTGATAAGTTCTAGGATATTTAACAATTTTGAGCATCAGCCAATCCCTTTGAGATTTGAGACTTTAGAGGCGACCCAATCTATTTAACCATTATAATGGAATTATCACAAAGGAGCGTGTAAGTTGAAAAGTCAAAGTTTCCAAAGCATATCATCGGCCCTCGCTGGGATTCTATTAGTAGGCGCGCTACTCCTAGGACTAAACTCTTTTGTCGTCATCAATCCAGGTGAAGCAGGGGTAGTCAGTGTTTTAGGAAAAGCCACAGATGGAGCATTGTTAGAGGGGTTTCACCTCAGACCCCCGCTAATATCCAAGGTAGATGTGTACGATGTAACAGTGCAAAAATTTGAAGTTCCCGCCCAGAGTGCTACTAAAGACCTTCAGGATTTAAATGCCAGTTTTGCGATAAACTTTCGCCTCGATCCTGCGAGAATAGTTGATGTCCGAAGGACTCAAGGAACTTTGGAGAATATAGTCTCAAAAATTATTGCTCCTCAGACGCAAGAAGCATTTAAAACAGCGGCTGCACTGAGAACCGCCGAACAATCTATTACTCAAAGAAGTGAACTGAAGCGAGACTTTGATACGGCGCTGAAGGAAAGGCTATCAAAGTATGATGTAATCGTACTCGATACGAGCGTTGTTAACATTCGATTCTCCACAGATTTTGCGAAAGCGGTTGAGGAGAAACAGGTCGCTGAACAGCGGGCGCAAAGGGCTGTTTATGTGGCTCAGGAAGCCGAACAACAGGCTCAAGCTGATATTAACCGCGCTCAAGGTAGGGCTGAAGCTCAAAGACTTTTGGCTGAAACTTTGAAGGCTCAAGGCGGCAATTTAGTGCTGCAAAAAGAGGCGATCGAAGCTTGGAGAAGCGGCGGCGCTCAGATGCCAAAAGTGCTGGTTATGGGCGAAGGTTCGAGTCGGGTTCCTTTCATTTTTAATATGAACGATATTCAGGAAGAACCCGATCGCCCGCCAGTGACCAACAATTAAAATATGACTGAGGGTAACAAACCCGGTGTCTGGGAAAATATTGGCTTTACTAACCAGAAATCTCGCAATAAACCGGGTTCCCTCAGAAAGCACACATAAGTTTTATGAGAGTTGCCGGAATATGGTACACTTCTGAAAGCCACAATATAACGACAGTTTGAAACCTGTCGCTATAAAAGCGAAGTCCGCAATTAACACGCAGGCAACACACTCATTTTAGGAACCAGGAGAAATCATGACCCGCGCTATAATGGAAACCGACAAAGGCACAATCAATTTGGACTTGTTCGATGCGGATGCGCCTAACACAGTGAAGAATTTTGTTGACTTGGCGGAAAAAGGTTTTTACGATGGATTGGCCTTTCACCGAGTCATTCCTAACTTTATGATTCAAGGTGGCTGTCCAAAAGGCAATGGAACTGGCGGCCCCGGCTACAAAATCAAGTGTGAAATTAACTCCCACAAACATGAGGCAGGAACTTTATCGATGGCTCACGCAGGCCGCGATACGGGTGGCAGCCAATTCTTTATTTGCCATTCTCCCCAGTCTCATCTAGATGGAGTTCACACAACTTTTGGCAAAACTGAGGATATGTCTGTCGTCAATGCTATCCGCCAAGGTGACAAGATTATTTCGCTCAAAATTGAGCATTAATTTTCTCTAATTAGTGGCGTTTGCAATAAGGAATTTAGTCCTTATTGCAAACAAAACGTGTGAAATTTAAGACTTTTAAAATCTCAAATTTATGACCAATAATTTCTTGATGGTACCCGCCCCGTGATTTATCCTGGGAATCAATCCCAAATCCAAAATCCTTGCATCCTCAAGCCCCCGGATTTATCCGTGGTGTCAATCTAAAATCTAAAATCTAAAATCTAAAATCGAATGACTGTTATCAATGATTCTGCTGTGGTGGCTGAGTTAACTGAACTATATTTAAAATACGAAAAAGCTCTTTGTACGAATGATATTGAAACTCTCGATAATTTGTTCTGGGATGCGCCGGAAGTTGTGCGGTTTGGGGTGACGGAGAACCTGTACGGGAGTGATGAGGTGAGGGCTTTTCGCAAAGGACGATCGCCTGTAAATGTCGATCGAGAAATGTTCAACCTCAAAGTCGTGACATTCGATGCAGACACGGCGGCTGTGACGCTGGAATTTCGCCGTGTAATGGATGGAGTGGTGCGGCTGGGGCGGCAAAGTCAGATGTGGCGCAAGTTTCCTCAAGGGTGGAAGATTGTTTCCGCTCACGTTTCTTTGTTGCCGGTGTAAATGTTATGTCATTTCCCTTGAATTGCCCGTAATGAAATTCTGTCGATCGGGCGGGGCGGGTTTATAGATATTATGGATGTGAATTACAGATTGTTTGTGAAACCCGCCCCTACAAGTATTGTGGTTAATTTACCTGACAGCATATTAAAGGTAAGAAAACAATATATTCAAATGTAAAATTAGTATTTTAATTTGATTATTGTTGAGCCATTCTATTCGGCATATATTCTTTTTTTCCTTTACTATTAGTACCTCTGATTTTTTCCCGCTCCCCTCCCCTAATACAGTTCATACTTGAGCAAAGTACACGGAATCGAGCCATTGAAAACAGGAATTCGCCGCGATGTTCTGAGTCCAACCTTTTTCCCCAACTCCTTATTTCCAGTCAAAATAAACGCATTCCAACCTTTAAAACGATTCTTGAAAATATCCCCCAACATCTTGTACAAATCTCCCAATTCGCTAGCATCTCCCAGGCGCTCTCCGTAGGGAGGATTGCAAATCAAAACGCCTCTGTCTGCGGGGGCTTCCAACTGAGATAACTCGGTTTGAGCAAACTGAATCTTACCGGAAATACCAGCTTGCTGCGCGTTCGTGCGAGCTTGAGTTAACATATCGGAATCGCGATCGCACCCTGCAATCACCTCTTTCAGTTCCGGTAACTCACTATTTTCCGCTTCGGCCCACAATTTATCCCACAAAGGTTCGTCAAAATCCCGCCAACTCATAAATCCAAACTTTTCTCGAAACAATCCCGGTGCAATATTCAAGCCCTTTAACGTCGCTTCCAAAGGCAAAGTTCCCGAACCGCACATCGGGTCTAAAAACGGCAAATCTGGCGTCCATTCTGCCATCTCCAACAAAGCCGCAGCTAGGGTTTCTTTGAGGGGAGCAAGCCCCATCGCCGGTCGATATCCCCGGCGGTGCAAACTGCCGCCAGAACTGTCTAAACTTAAAATAGCTCTATCTTGATGAATGTGAAGGTTAATTAGTAAATCGGGATGCTCTACATCGACATTAGAACGCTTGTTAAATTGAAGGCGCTGTTGGTCGGCGATCGCATTTTTGACCTGCAAAGCTGTAAAGTGAGTGTGGTTCAACTTTTCGTTGCCGCCGGTACAGTTTACTGCTAAAGTATTTTCGGGATATAAGTATTCGTCCCAAGGGATTTTCTGCACTTCGCGGTAGAGCATATCCGAGTTGTAACACCGGAATTCGGCGATCGGCATTAGCACTCGAAAAATTGTTCTCGACCAAAGATTGACGCGGTACAATAAAGCCCGATCGCCCGCAAAGTAAACCCCAGTAAAATCTGGCTTGACATCCTGAGCCCCTAAACGTTCTAATTCTTGGGCGGCAATTGTTTCTAAACCGCGCGCAACAGTAGCAAAATATTGATTCATTGATAATTGGCAATTGGTAATTGGGAATTGTTACTAACAACAGACACCAGACTGATGACTATAATAGCTGGTTTTCATCCTAACTATCAAAATAAATACTCTACCTTCACGATAAATAACTCGCATTAATCTGGGTG
>NZ_JAUBTI010000003.1:56046-86022 GCF_036702415.1 Microcoleus sp. D3_18a_C4
GGGGCGGGTTTGAGAGATTGTTCTTTGTTGGCTGTGATTGTTTGTGAAACCCGCCCCTACAGATTGTTAGAAATGTGCGAGTCACAAACTGTCAGTGGGGGCGGGTTTGAGAGATTGTTCTTTGTTGGCTGTGATTGTTTGTGAAACCCGCCCCTACAGATTGTTAGAAATGTGTGAGTCACAAACTGTCAGTGGGGGCGGGTTTGAGAGATTGTTCTTTGTTGGCTGTAATTGTTTGTGAAACCCGCCCCTACAGATTGTGAGAAATGTGTGAGTCACAAACTGTCAGTAATACTGGTGAAATTAAAAGCTTTCACGCGCACTCCGGGCACGACACTACCGCCGTAACGCTTCACCGCACTAACTGCATCCACATCGCGCAACATATCAGGTAAAACTTGATTGAAACGCAGGTTTTTAATCGGGTAAGCAATTTTGCCATCCTCAATCCAAAAAGTACCGTCGCGAGTCATTCCCGTTACTTCCAATGTTTTCGGATTCACGTAGCGCACGTACCAAGCTCGACTGACGAAAATTCCGCGCTCGGTTTGAGCAATTAAATCTGCTAAACTTTGGTCGGAACCTGTCATTACGATCGGGTAATAAGCACCTTTTGCCTCTTTGCCTTTTTGTGCGGCCCAGTAGCGGGAATAAGACAAACTTTGAGGGACGCCATCTTTGATGATTTCCAAATAGTTATTGCTCAATCCGTCGCCGAAAAAAGTATTCGATCGCAACAAAGGATGAGCCGGATCGCGCTGCACTTGCACTAAGGGGCTGAAAAGGTGTTCCCCCGCGCGGTTTCCCGCTGGTTTTCCCTCTGCATCGGCGATCGACATAAACGATCGCCCCTCATCCGCCGCCCTCGCATCCAGCCCCCAAATCACCCACGGTAGCAAGCCCGCAAAAGCAGCGCCGTCAAAGATTACCGGATAAACGCCGGGAGTGATGGGGCGCGGGTTGCGAGATGCGATCGCCCGATCGAGCACTTGTTCTGCTAATTGGGCGATCGGCAATTCGTTGATACTCCAAGCAGTGCTCTTCGCCCAACTAGAACCGTCTTCAACGCGAGCAGTAAAGCTGAAATCCGCATCTGTAGACTGGTTGCAGGCGCGGAGTCCGGTTGACGAGGCGATCGCGTACAGCGACGCCTCAGTGCTCAAAGTACCCGAACCATGAGCGCCCCCCTGGGAGGATCTGGCGCACGCTTGCTGCACCATTTCGGCCCGCGCTAGAGGCGATACAGTTGCCGTGGCTGCGTCGAAGGCGGGCGATCGCAAATCGTAGGTTTGAGGCGGCAGCAGCGGCATCCATTCGGGGTCTGCCGGCGCAATTCTGGCCAATTCTTCCGATCGCTTGACTGCGGAGGCGATCGCATCTTCATCAAATTCTGTAACAGCAGCAGAGGCGCTTTTGTTACCGAAATAGCTAGTAATGCTCAGGTTAAATACAGTTTTGCTGATATTTTGGCTGATTTGATTTTCCGAGAATCGGGAAAGAGATTCCTCCCCAGTAGAGAGACTGACAAATACTTCCTCTGCTTTGGATAGTTTGACGGCTTTTTCTAGTAAAGATAACGCTTGGTCTTCACTTAAAAGTGCGGGCGATGTTGTTACAATCATAAGCTAAAGTCCCGGAATATTTGTTGTATTTGAAAATAGGTTTAGCCGCAATACTACGGTTAACTCGCCTGTACTAAAGAGCGTACTGCTAACACTTCATCTGCTCGCAGAGGTTCCACATCTGAAGGAGAAACAGCCACAACTAAAATCGATTCTCCTAAAGCATTAAATATTTCTAGAACGCAGCCATCATCTTCCCCTTCCCTTGGATGAGGTACGCGATCGACTAGCATGGCTACATCACCTTTTTTTAGCTGATATAGCGGCATATCCCGACACAATGCTACACGCTGGTAAAGTTCAAGTTTCACGTCGAGACTCCTTTTTGGGTTTGAGAGTAAGAAAATGAAAAGTTCCGTCAATTTGCCACTGCAACCAAATTGTAACAACTGCTAAATTACGTCCATTAGCCCCTGGCAAGTCACCTTCGGCGCGAAAGAACTTTCCGAATTCATTAGCACCATTTTCTACTGCCTCAGCCGACGCTATCAAAAACTGGATGGCTGCTAACAAAGCTTCTGGGTTATCTTGACTAAAACCCCCTTGAGCGAGAAATTTTGACTTGTCATCTTGTGCTTTGGCAACAAGTAAATAGCGCGTCAACTTTGCTTCGGGTATGATAGCATCCGCTGGAATTTTCACATTAACAACCTACCATCTAATTAAGAATTTCCCCCAATTTGAATATCCCTCACTCGCACCGGCACACAAGCGTGAGTCATCTGAGCAACCTGCATCGGCTCGCCCTTTCCGCATATATGAGTACCGCACTGAACCAGCTCCGAAGCTGGCCCGATCGCATCTATTTGATTCCAGAAATCAGTAGTCATCGCCTGATAAGTTACATCCTTCAACATACCGACAACTTTACCTTTTTCCACCTTCCAAAAAGCATCGCCGCCGAATTGAAAATTGCGTCGCTGCTGGTCGATCGAATAACTACCCATACCGTCGATTAAAATCCCGTCTTCCGTATCAGCAATCATCTCGGCCAAAGTAGCAGTATGGCTGCCGCCATCCGGGCCCGGTTCCAATCCCAAATTGGGAATTCTCACCATCGGCACGCTCGACCAACTGTCAGCGTAGGCAGAACCGTTGCTGCTGGCACGTCCGAGGCGATAAGCCGTCTCTCTGTCAGTGAGATAATCAACTAAAATTCCATCCTTGACAACGTACCACTCTTGTGATTTTACGCCCTCATCATCGTAACCCATTGTACCGCGGCCACCTGGTTGAGTGCGATCGCACTTAAAATTCACCCAAGGTGCAGCGTATTGCAGTTTATTTAAATTATCAGTAGTAGCAAAGCTCGTGCCAGCAAAATTAGATTCGTAACCGTAAACCCGGTCTAATTCAGTTGGATGACCGACAGATTCGTGGATTGTCAAAAACAAATTTGTCGGCTTAAGAATCAGGGATTTGCAAATACCAGCAGGGACTGTGGGAGCGCTGACTTTCTCAATAGCTTCGGCGGCAACTCTTTCGACTTGACTCAACAAATCATCTGGATTAATATGTTCGTAACCGATATTCAGCGGCGGGCGTTCGTAACTCCGACTTTGGGCATCGCCGCCCGCAATTGCTGTACAGCTAAAACCCGGATAGCTGCGGTAGATTGTTTGTTCGATTAGCGAGCCTTCTGTAGAAGCAAAAACCTTGTCTTCGCGGCTGGACTGCAAAAAAGAAGAAGCTTTTTTGATGCCTTGTGCGCCGTGTGCTAGCAGTTGCTCGTTGATAGTTAGCAGCAGTTCAGCTTTGTCAGCAACGGGTACAGAAAAAGGGTCAATGGCGATGGGAGTAATGTAGGTATCGACATATTTTTCGACAGGCACCAACCGCACCGGTTCCTTCTGAGTTAGGCGGCTGCCTTTAGCAATTTCTACAGCCAAAGCGACTATTCTTGCAACCTCTGCAGGTGTTTTGCTGTGACTGGCGGCAAACCCCCAAGCACCGTCTAGAAGCACTCGCACGCCAAAACCGGAACTTACATTATCTGACAGTTGACTTAAAGATCGATCGCGCGCGTAAAGATTCTGCCTTCGGTAACTGCAAAAACGTACATCACCGTACTCGCAACCTGTTTTCCGAATCAAATCTACAGCCAAATTTGCTAACTCGTTAGCAGAGATTTTTGCAGTTAATTGCACCATAGTTATTCGTCATTCGTCGTTAGTTGTTAATTATTATAGCGCTTTTCAATTTTTTGAACCCTTTTCAATAAGCTTTCTCTGGGCGGGCAGGATGCCCACCCCACAAGAAATTTACTGTTTGTGGAACAGGCATCTTGCCTGTTAATGTGGAACAAGCATCTTGCCTGTTAATTTTGTGGAACAAGCATCTTGCCTGTTAATGTGGAACAGGCATCTTGCCTGTTAATGTGGAACAGGCATCTTGCCTGTTAATTTTGTGGAACAAGCATCTTGCCTGTTAATGTGGAACAAGCATCTTGCCTGTTAATTTTGTGGAACAAGCATCTTGCCTGTTAATGTGGAACAGGCATCTTGCCTGTTAATGTGGAACAGGCATCTTGCCTGTTAATTTTGTGGAACAAGCATCTTGCCTGTTAATGTGGAACAAGCATCTTGCCTGTTAATTTTGTGGAACAGGCATCTTGCCTGTTAATTTTGTGGAACAGGCATCTTGCCTGTTAATTTTGTGGAACAGGCATCTTGCCTGTTAATGTGGAACAGGCATCTTGCCTGTTAATGTGGAACAGGCATCTTGCCTGTTAAGAGAGAATGGTGCAAAATCTCCTTTTAATCCTACTCCATCTC
This sequence comes from Microcoleus sp. D3_18a_C4, assembly GCF_036702415.1. NCBI lineage: Bacteria > Bacillati > Cyanobacteriota > Cyanophyceae > Oscillatoriales > Microcoleaceae > Microcoleus > Microcoleus sp. D3_18a_C4. Next base: position 60,443 of record NZ_JAUBTI010000003.1, read on the forward strand.
CTGCAAAACCCCAGTCAAAATTTCCACAAGGCGATCGATATGTTCCTTCTCAATAATCAGCGGCGGCGACAAAGCAATAATATCACCCGTAGTCCGAATTAGCAACCCTTTTTCATAGCACTGCAAGAAACAATCAAAAGCCCGTTTCCCCGGCTTCCCAGAAATAGATTCCAACTCAATACCCGCCACCAGTCCGAGATTGCGAACATCAATTACGTGCCGCACTCCCTTCAAAGAATGCACCGCATCTTCCCAGTAACCAGCCATCTTATCGGCTCGTTCAAACAGCCTTTCTTCCTCATAAATATCCAGCGTCGCCAAAGCAGCCGCACAAGCCACAGGATGACCAGAATAAGTATAACCGTGAAAAAGCTCGATCGCATTTTCAGGAGCATTCATAAAAGCATCATAAATGCCTTGTTTCACAAACACCGCCCCCATCGGCACCGTACCGTTAGTTATCCCTTTTGCCGCCGTCACAATATCAGGAACCACCCCAAAATATTCCGTTGCAAAACTAGAGCCTAGCCGCCCGAATCCGGTAATTACCTCATCAAAAATCAGCAGAATTCCGTATTTGTCGCAAATCGCCCGCAGTCGCTCCAAATAACCTTTCGGGGGAATCAAAACCCCCGTAGAACCCGCCACCGGTTCCACAATTACCGCTGCAATATTAGACGCATCGTGCAAAGCGACAATCCGCTCCAATTCATCCGCCAAATGCGCTCCCCATTCCGGTTGTTTGCGACTGAAAGCATTGTGTTCGAGGCTGTGAGTGTGAGGTAAATGATCGACTCCCGTGAGCAAACTGCCAAAAAACTTGCGGTTTGTACCGATACCGCCGACAGAAATTCCCCCAAAACCAACGCCGTGATAGCCGCGTTCCCTGCCGATTAATCGTTGGCGAGTTCCTTCACCTTTTACCCGGTGATAAGCAATCGCAATTTTTAAAGCAGTTTCTACAGATTCCGAACCCGAATTAGTAAAGAAAACGCGATCGAAATTGCCCGGAATCATCTTTACCAAACGTTCCGCCAATTCAAAAGCACCCGGATGTCCCATCTGAAAAGCGGGGGAGTAATCCAAACGCAAAACCTGCTGTTTAACTGCTTCGGCAATTGTCTCGCGGGCGTGCCCTGCATTCACGCACCAAAGCCCCGCAGTACCATCTAAAATTGAGCGGTTATCATCGCTTGTAAAGTGCATATCTTTGGCAGAAACCAACATTCGCGGATTCGCTTTAAACTGTCGGTTGGCAGTGAAGGGCATCCAGTAAGCGTCCATATTTGTCATCGTTTTTTTCTCTTATTATATTGATGATTCAGCCTTTAAACTATAACTTGCTACCGATTGCCGATCGCCAGACGCTTATTATAATTTTACAAATATCTCTTGGCTCTTTTAATTAAAGCTTAGTTTATGATAGACTTAGGTATTAGACGGAGACTCATCATGTCACTAACTGTCAAAGACTTAGAAAAAGTTCAAGCCGAACATCCTGAATGGCGACTAGAGTTAATAGAGGGGAATATCATTGCAATGGGCCCATGCGATTACACCTCCGATGAAATTGGTTCTCGGTTAATTATTCTTTTGGGAATTTGGGTACTGCCACGCAAGCTGGGTCGATTAACGGGTTCCAGCGCTGGCTTTATTTTACCAAATAGTGACTTGCGCGCACCAGATGTATCTTTTGTCAAAGCAGAAAAGCTGAAGCGGAGTCGGCGGGATTTTGTAGAATTGGTTCCGGACTTGATGGTGGAAATTAAGTCTAAAACCGATCGCATCACACCTATCAAAGAAAAAATACAATCATTTTTGAGTCTGGGAACGGAAGTGGGAATATTGATTGACCCGGACAGATTAACTCTCACAGTATATCGTACAGGAGCCGAGCCGGAAGTGCTCAGAGATGGAGACATATTGACAATTCCAGAGTTTTTCCCTGGCTGGGAATTGCCAATTTCTGATTTGTGGCCACCCGTTTTTGATTGAAAAATTAGTCGGTTCGCAGTAAGGAATGCAAGTCCTCTCTATGAATAAAAAGTCAAGTCCTCACTACGAACCATTGAGAGAAGCTTACATAGCTAATTAACGATCGCACCGACAGACTCATGCTGCAACAAACCGGTTAGCATTTTCACAGGCCTTTCGTCGTAGGGCCACGCGAAAGCATGGCGGAAAGCGGCCTCTTGACACGCTTGCAATTGCCGAAAATCAATGATATCCAAAGTTAACAAATTCTCGTACTCGAAAGGCAGCCGCACGTTGTGCAATCCCGCGTTGTCGGTACAAATGGCAATATCGACACCAGCTTCAAAACATCGATCGAACACAACCTTCAATTCGCGCATATCTTGCAACGTCCCCGTTTTGAGATAGGTAGTCGGGCAAACTTCCAAGCATTGACCCCTGCGCGCGACTTCTGGCAGCAGTTCGGGATATTTTAACGGAATTTGAATCCCGTGGCCGATACGCATCAGATAGGGCAGCAGTTCGGGATAACAGCCAGAGGTAGTTTCATAGAGGTGGCCGGTAGTTTTGATGCCGATCGACCTCGCGTACTGGTACAATCCGACAAACTCATCCAAACGATCGCCTATACAATCATCGCCGCCAGCTATATCGATCGCACAAACATATTCTCCCATCCCGGCCGCCAAATCTACGATCGCGCGATTCACCTCATAGGGTAAACGCGAGTGCATACACAAAATTTGGCTGGTAACAATCGGACAATCGCTAATTTGACTGGCCTTGCCCACAACCTGTACAATTTCTGCCATCAAATCAATGCGTTCTGACTGATTCAAATGTTCTGGAGTCCGCAAATAAGGCGTATAGCGCAACTCCAAATAAGCCAGATTTTCAAACACGTAAGCGCCCCGCATCAACCGATAGATGAAATAAGGCAACGTCTCAACAGTTTGAACGCTTTCTACCAGCGTGTGCAGTTCCAAATATTCATTGAGAGTATTGCGCGGACGAGTGTAAAACTCCTCAAACTCCGAGTATTTCGGAAATCGATTAACCATCTCAGCATTGTGGCGATCGAAATACCGCCACAGCACCCTAGGAACGACAGAACCACCCAGATGGCGGTGCAACTCAGCGTGTAAAGTCATGCGATTTTAGATTTTAGATTTTAGATTTTAGATTGAAAGAATTGAAGGATTGAAGAATTGAAGGATTGAAGAATTGAAGGATTGAAGAATTTGTAATTTAGTCCTATACGCATCAGTGGCCAGAAACCGCGTTTTCCCAAATACTAGCCAACAACCTCCAGCCGGTAAACTCTTCCACATTTAAGCTGCACATGGGATTCCCCTAAAAACTCGTCAAATCCTCACCCATTCTTCCCCTCTCCTACTCTCCCTTCCCAAGTCCCCCGATAGGGCTGGAAGTTGGTTTTTGAGAGCAATACAGCCTCAAGTCTCTCAATTGTAACAAAAATTTATTTGACATTTAGGGCGCATTCGTACATAATCGGAGATTGTGTCAACCTGAACTGAACGCGAGAAACCCTTGGCTAACGTAGTTGTGATCGGCGCCCAGTGGGGCGATGAAGGAAAAGGCAAAATTACCGATTTGCTCAGCAAATCCGCAGATATCGTTGTCCGCTACCAAGGGGGCGTCAACGCCGGTCACACCGTGGTAGTAGACGGTCAGACTTTCAAGCTGCACTTAATTCCGTCCGGGATTCTCTACCCTGATAAAGAGTGTATTATCGGCTGTGGCACGGTCATCGACCCTAAAGTTTTAATTGCAGAGTTAGATCAGCTAGAGGCACTGAATATTTCGACAACCTCGCTGATGATTTCGGAGACGGCTCACGTCACGATGCCCTATCATCGATTAATTGATGTAGCATCGGAAACGCAGCGGGGAAATTATAAAATCGGGACGACGGGACGCGGCATCGGCCCTACTTACGCCGACAAGTCGGAACGTACCGGCATTCGGATGCTCGATTTAATGGACTTGGAAGGGTTGCAAGAACAATTGGAATGGACGATTAATTGTAAAAATGTCCTTCTGGAAAAACTCTACAATTTGCCGCCTTTAAATCCGCAAGACGTAATTGATGAATATCGAGTTTATGCGGAACGTTTGCGGCCGCACGTAGTTGATAGTTCCCTGAAGATTTATGAGGGACTTCACAAGCGGAAAAATATTCTGTTTGAAGGCGCGCAAGGCACTTTATTAGACTTAGATCACGGTACTTATCCTTACGTTACTTCCAGCAATCCCATCGCTGGTGGGGCTTGTGTGGGAACCGGAGTCGGCCCAACAGCGATCGATCGCGTAATTGGCGTAGCAAAAGCTTATACAACCCGCGTCGGAGAAGGCCCCTTCCCTACCGAAATGGTAGATGGAATAGGAGCAGTTTTGGGCGAGAGAGGTGCAGAATTCGGCACGACAACGGGCAGAAAACGCCGCTGCGGTTGGTTCGACGCAGTAATCGGCCGCTACGCAGTCCGCATCAACGGCCTTGACTGTCTGGCAATTACCAAACTAGATGTTTTGGATGAATTAGAAGAAATAAAAGTTTGCGTTGCTTACGAAATTGACGGCGAAAAATGTGTTGATTTCCCGAAAAGTTCCCGGATATTTGCTCGGTGCCAACCTATTTACGAAACCCTTCCCGGTTGGAAACAGTCTACGGAAGAGTGCCGGAATTTGGAAGATTTACCGCCGCAAGCTTTGAATTATCTGAAGTTTTTGGCAGATTTGATGGAAGTGCCGATCGCGATCGTTTCTCTCGGAGCCAGTCGCGACCAAACTATTATTGTAGAAGACCCGATTCACGGCCCGAAACGCGCTTTGCTCTCTGCTGACGGTACGCCAGTAGCAGCACACTCGTAATCATTGGTCTCAACTTAACGTCAAACCCAGTCAGAGACTGCTGTTTGACTATTAAATCTCGATCCCCCCGGCGCCAAGGGCGGGCACGGGGGCACCGCCCCTACGAAGGGGGGGACAAGACTCTTCTCAAAGTCAACCCCTACTCCCCTTATTAATGGGGAGTAGGGGGTATGCGAGGGGGATATAGACTACAATAAAAGTGAGATTTATCAAAGATTTTAGCCTTAAGTTGACACTAATGACTTGTAATATTTTCCCGAAAGTAAGTTGTTAAATCAGGAAGGTCAAGAGGAAAGCTAATGTTAGATTTTATTTTTTATGCCTTCAAAACCGAACTGTCACCGCACTATGTCGAAATGTCTGAAGACGTTTACGAGTGGTTGGCCAAATCAGAATTTTCCAAAATCGGCACATCTGTCCCCAGAAATATTTTGATAGATGAAGAAGAGGAGAAGCTACCTGTAGTTGAGTTAGATCGAGATATTCGCCAGAAGCTCAGAAATTTTTTCCGCGATGCAATTATCTGCGAAAGCGATACCGTCCTCACCAAGCTGGGAGATTCCCCTCTCAAAGAAGAGTATCAAACAGCAACCTACCGTTTGAGGAAATTGCTGGACTTGCTAAAATGTGTGGAAAACGAAGATTATCAGTATCTTCAGCGAGTCCTTTGAATGAGTTTCTGGATGTTTACCAGAAGGAGTAATCCCAATGTTTGACATCAGTTTTTATTCAGCAAATGGTGAACCGTCCGATAGTGTAAGAATAACAGCAGCTACTTACGAATGGTTAGCAAAATCAGCATTTTCCAAAATAGGTGGCGAATCAGTCGAAACCCAAATTTACCTAGATGAAGAAAATGTAATTCTGCCTCTAGTTGAATTAAATCAAGATATTCGCCAGCAGTTCAAGAAAATTTTCAGCGAAGCAATCATCAGTGAAAGCGATGCAGTTATTACTAAGCTTGGTGATTACCCTTCAAAAGAAGAGTATCAATCAGGAACGTACCGTCTGAGAAAAATGCTGGAATTGCTGAAGTGTGTGGAAAACGAAAATTATCAATACCTTCAGCGAATTTAATTGAGCGCGATCGCAATATCACAATTCTGGTAAAATGTGAAAACAATCAGCAGAAAGTCAGAAAATGGAACTCGCAGTAGAATGTCAAAAGCGGGCAGAAGGCAGCAAACCTAACGCCCTCCGCCGCTCTGGATTGATTCCCGCCGTCCTCTACGGTCACAAAGGATCTGAATCCATTTCCCTTACCATCAAAGCCAAAACAGTTGAACACCTGCTCAAAAAGCACGTAGTCAACAATACCCTAATTGACCTCAGCATTCCCGACCTCTCTTGGAGCGGAAAAACCTTGCTCCGGGAAGTTCAAGTTCATCCTTGGAAGGGCTATCCTTACCACCTGAGCTTTTTCTCCGTGGCGACTCAAGACAGCCTGGAAGTTGAATTGTCACTGCGTTTTGTCGGCGAACCTGTCGGCGTCAAGTTAGAAGGCGGCATTTTGGATACCGTGCTGACGCAACTCGCAGCTAAGTGCAAACCTGACAGCATTCCTGAAGCAATTGAAGTAGATATTTCTCATTTAAAGGTTGGGGATGCGCTGCACATTCACGAATTAGTTTTGCCTGCAGGAGTGGTAGCTCTCGGCGAACCAGATCAGGTGGTTGTTAGCGTGCTGGGAATTCAAGCAGGTTCTGAAGCCGAAGACGCAGAAGAAGACGCAGCCGCAGCAGCTTAATTAGTAATTGCTAATAGTTGTTAACTAATGGTTGCAAAAAAAGGGCGATCGCTTTCTCCCAAAAGGGCGATCGTTTTTTGCTAAAAAGGCTATTCTAATTTGGGTTCGATCGCACTTACTCTACTCCGCCTTGAATCTGCTGTCGCACCCATTGACTAAAATCAATCTGTGCGGCAATTTCATCGATGAAAGCCGCTTCGAGAAATCGGTATAAATCAGTTTTTTCAATAATGGGAAAAGTCGGAGATCGATCGCGCTCGACATAAGCCCCATCGACTAATTGCAAAATCCGCCATACCCGCCCGTTAAACCGCCAAAATTCCGGCACGCCCATACTGGCATAAAGTGTATTTTTATTGAGATCGGTATGGGTAATATCCACTTCCACCACTAAATCCGGGGCTGGATCGACATTCAAATTAACCAGGCGATCGGCAACTAAGGTATAATTCTGAATGTAATATCCATTGTCTGGCTCGGCGCTCTTGAGTAGGTCTTCTCGATCGAGCCTAGTCGATCCCATCGTCTTCATTCTCATCCCCATCTCAACGATCAGGATTAAGATGAATCGTTCAATCAAACGAGCAGAGCGTTCGTGTTCTTCGAGGGGCATGGTGATTTCTAACACTCCGTTATCGTAAGTAAAGCGGGCGCGAGTGCGCTCCCTCAGCAAACTTTGAATTTGCTTGAAGGCTTGCCAATCGAGGCCGCGAAAGGTGAGGCGCTTTTCTCCGACAAGTTGAGGTGGTGGCTCTAACAACATCAAAATTACCGCAATTTAAGCGAAAGTTGACAGAACATTTACTGTTAATTATTTTAATATATTTCTTCCATAAGTCTGGTGGTGCAGCCCGGATACCTGCGATCGATTTTGGTGCGTGAGGAACTATTGCCGCTGGAACTTCGTCTGCTGCACTATCGACTTTCTCAAGTTTCTAGAGGTACAAACCAAACCTCGAAAATCCTGACAGCCGCCGAATCAGGCATCCCTCATGGGGGGTGAAAACCTGTATCTCCGGTGCAAGCACTAGAATGCCGGGAAAAAACCGAGGCGGAGGTGGTCGATCGCTTTTTTGCCGGAGTTGCGCGCTCGCGATCGTATTCTGCTATTGTTGAACCTTTGCATCACATTCTCGACAGCTTTGGTAAAACGGCAATTGTTGGCGTCAAACCGCTGTATAATTGTGAAACATTTTGAATCCTATAATTTACTTGCTACTTGTGGAGCCGCCGCCCCTATGCCATCAACAGTCAGTACAGAATCAACAGCGGTTCAATTTAACCAACAGGGAGAAATATACTTATCCCAAGGAAAAATAGAAGAAGCGATCGCATCCTGCGAGCAAGCTTTGAAGATTCACCCCAATTTTGCACCAGCTTACAAGACTTTGGGCAACGCGCTGCAAGCTCAAGGCAGGATGGAAGAGGCGCGGCACTGGTACGCTAAAGCGATTGAAATAGAACCGAATTTTGCGGAAGTATATGCGAATTTGGGCAGCCTGGGCGCGCAGCAGCAAAAATGGCAGGAGGCGATCGGATTTTATCAAAAGGCGATCGCGATTAAGCCGAATTTCGCGGGAGTGTACCGGAATTTAGCAAAAGTATTTGGACAAATTAACAAACCGGAAGAAGCCCAGCAGTGCTGGTATCAAGCATTTAGTTTGGAACCGGAAAAAGTAGCGCCGGGGGAACACTTGAATATGGGCGACGCTTTTTTCCGGCAGGAAAAATTACCCGAAGCGATCGCCTGTTACGATCGCGCCATAAAATTAAATCCTAATGTGGCGACAGCTTACCAAAATTTGGGCGAAGCGCTCAAAAAACAAGGCAAGTTAGAGGAAGCGACAGCATATTATCGCAAAGCTATTGAACTGAACGCAGCTAATGCGAGAAACGGCAGCGAGGGACAGCAAACTTTGGCGGGTGCAAATGGAACAAACGGTGCAGTTAAGCAACAGCCTTCTGTAACCGCAGTCAAGCCACCAGTCCAGCAGGCAGTGCAGCAGGCAGTTAAGCCGCCAGTTCAGCAGGCAGTTAATTCTACAATTAATATAGAAGATCCAGAAGCATACAAAATATTGGCAGAAGGCTATTTTGCTCAGGGCAAATTGGAACAGGCGATCGCAGCTTGCAAGAAGGCGCTGCAAATTAAGCCGGAAGCGCCGCTTTACAAAATGCTGGGCAACGCGCTGCAAGCTGGCGGAAAAATTGATGAAGCTAAAAGTTGCTATGTCAAAGCAATAGAAATCAACCCAAATTTTGCCGAAGCTTACGCTAACTACGGCAGCATTTGCGCGCAGCAAGAACAGTGGCAGCAAGCGGTTTCTGCTTACGAAAAGGCGATCGCGCTGAAACCAGATTTTGCCGGTGCTTTCCGCAATTTTGCGAAACTTTTGACGCAGTTAGGCAAGTCGGAGGAGGCGGCTGAGGCTTGGTATCGAGCATTTGCGATCGACCCGAAATCCGGCAGCGCGGAGGAACACGAAAATTTAGCCAAAACTTTGATCGAGCAAGGTAAGGTAGATAAGGGAATTGACTGTTACCGGCGCGCGGTTGAGTTGAACCCAAATGCTGGCGCAGCTTATCACGAATTGGGCGAAATTCTTAAGGGTCAAGAACAGTGGGAAGCGGCGGTAGATGCTTACACTAATGCCATTAGAAACAATCCCGATCTTTCTTGGTCGCACAACAATTTAGCTGAGTCGCTGGTTAAGTTGGAACGGTGGGAGGAAGCTGTAAATGCCTACCGCAAGGCGATCGAATTAAATCCTGATTTTAGCTGGTCTCACAACAATTTAGCAGATGTGTTGCTGAAGTTGGAACGGTGGGAAGAAGCTGTAGAGTCTTACCGGAAAGCAACAGAGTTAAATCCTGATTTTAGTTGGTCGCACAACTATTTAGCAGACGCGCTGATTAAGCTGGGAAGGTGGGATGAGGCAATTTCGGCTTACCAAAGGTCGATCGAACTGAATCCCGACCATTTTTGGGCGCACAACAATTTAGCAGAAGCGCTGGTGAATTTGGAACGGTGGGATGAGGCAGTTGTTGCCTACCGGCGTGCTAACGAAGTTAATCCGAATTTCTTCTGGTCGCAGAGCAAATTAGGCGACGTGCTGCTAGAAATGGAAAGGTGGGAGGAGGCGATCGATGTTTACCGACGCGCGGCCGAGTTGAATCCTGATTTTCCGTGGACTTATTACAACATGGGAACGGCTTTTGAGAACCTGGAACGGTGGGATGAGTCGATCGCCGCTTACCGCCGCGCTGCGGAAATTCAGGCGGATTTGCCGTGGCTTTCGCAAAAGTTGGCTGATGCTTTGAGGATGCGATCTCAGTGGGATTTGCGGGATGCGATGGGTTTGTACAGAAAGGCGATTCAGGATAATCCTGATGACGTGCAGTTGTATCACAAGGCGCTGGAGATTGCGCCGAATGATGCTGACCTTTATGTTGAGTTGGCTAATGCTTTGGTGCGGAAGAATTGGTCGGATGGGGCGATCGTCTTTTATCAGATGGCGTTGCAGATTCGGCCGGATGACAAGGCTATTTCTGGGCTGTTAGAAGAGGTGTTAAAAAAAAAGGGTGTAAGTAGGGCGGCGGAAAAGAGCGATCGCGCTGTTCAGGGAAACTCTGGAAGTGCGATCGAACACACCCCAGGGATAGCAGCAGAGTACCACGAATTAGGGACTTCTCTACAAGAAGAAGGTAAATTTGCCGAGGCTGTGGCGGCCTACCGCAAAGCAATTTCAATTAATCCCAATTACTTTGGAACTCACCACAATTTAGGCGATGTCCTGAAATGGATGGGTAAAGTTGAGGAGTCTATTAAAAGCTATCAGAAAGCTGCTGAACTGAATCCAAATTTCGTTTGGTCGCACCACAACTTAGCGGATTTATTTCAACAAGAAGGTCGGCTTGATGAAGCTGTTGCTGCTTATCGAAAAGCGATCGAGGTTGCTCCTGACTTTGGCTGGTCGTACCACAATTTAGCAAAAATTTTAGCTAAACAAGACAAGCTTTCGGAAGCTCTGGAAGCTTATCAGACGGCGAGCAAACTCGATCCGAAACTTTTTGGTTTGGATTATCAAAACTTACGAGATTCCCTATTCCTCGGTCAAGACCCAGCTTACACGAAGTGGCGCGCTAAGAACAGCCCCAGAGAAGCTGATTTGCGGAAGATGGCGGAAACATTAGAAATCTTTAACTACAAGCCGCTGATTAGCATTGTCATGCCGGCTTACAATACGCCAGAAAATTATTTAAAGGAGGCAATAGAATCAGTTCTCAATCAGATATATCCTTATTGGGAATTGTGCATTGCGGACGACGCATCAACCGCGCCTCATGTCAAGCAGATTTTACAAGAATATGCAGCTAAAGATAGCCGGATCAAAGTAGCTTACAGAACCAAAAACGGTCACATTTCTCACTGTTCTAATTCTGGTTTGGAGTTGGCGACGGGTGAATTTGTGTCTTTGCTAGACCACGACGATACACTGACACCAGAGGCATTGTATGAAGTGGTGCTGCTGCTGAACCGCCACCCGGAAGCGGACATGATTTATTCAGATGAAGATAAGATTTATCAGGATCAGGAACTGATAAATCCTTTCTTCAAGCCAGAATGGAGCCCGGATTCATTTTTATCTCGGATGTACACTTGCCATTTGGGAACTTACAGGCGATCGCTAATTAATGAAATCGGCGGTTTTAGACCTGGTTTTGAAGGAGCTCAGGATTATGATTTGGTTTTGAGGTTTACGGAAAAAACTGACAAAATATTTCACATCCCTAAAATTCTTTACCACTGGAGAATGCACGCGGGTTCGGCTGCGGGCGGTGTAGATGCTAAACCCTATGCCTATGATGCAGGGCAAAAAGCTTTGCAAGAGGCGATCGAACGCAGGGGCGAACCGGGGAAAATTGTAGGCGTTCCCGACTTTTTGGGACACTTTATTCCACGCTACAAAATTGCGGATTACAAGCGGGTCAGCATCATTATTCCGACGCGGGATTTAGGCGATGTTTTGGACAATTGCTTGGAGTCTATCTTTACTAAGAGCGTCTACCCCAACTACGAAGTTATCGTCATTGACAACGGCAGTCAAGAGAAACACACGGCGGAAATTCTGGCTAAATGGACGGCTAAGGAATCAGCGAGGTTTAAAAGTTATCGTCTAGATATTCCGTTCAATTTCTCTAAGATTAACAACTACGCTGCTAGCAAAGCGGAGGGAGATTACTTGCTGTTCTTGAATAACGATACCGAGGTAATTACTCCCGATTGGATTGACGGGATGGTGGAACAAGCTCAGAGAAGCTCGATCGGGGCTGTGGGCAATTTGTTGATATACTCAGATAACAAAATCCAGCACGCGGGAGTGGTGATGGGACTCGGCGGCGGAGTTGCCGGTCACAGCTATTACCATATGCAGCGATCGATTCCTGGCTATTTCGGGAATGTGGTAGGCATGAATAATGTTTCAGCGGTAACGGCTGCGTGTTTAATGTGTCGCCGCGAAGTATTTGAGAGTATTGGGGGGTTTGACGAAGAGCTAACAGTGGCGTACAATGATGTGGATTTGTGTTTAAAAATGCTAGAGAAAGGGTACCGAAATATTTACCTGCCTCATGTAGTTCTCTACCACCACGAATCTAAAAGCCGGGGTTACGAGGATTCGCCTGAAAAGAAAGAGCGGCTGAGGAAGGAATCAAAGCTGATAGAAAGCCGGTGGCAAAAATATATTGATAATGACCCTTACTACAGCCCTCATTTAACCAGAGCTTGTCAAGATAGCGGTATCAGATTGGAGGACAAGAATTGGCGGCCGAGTCATTAGGAACATCCCTATGAGGGGTAGGCACGGGGGCACTACCCCTACAATCGCTAATTTTCTTGAGAATGAGACATATCTGTTTTTGTAGGGGCGGTGCCCCCGTGCCCGCCCTGGATGCCGGGGGAATCGCAAGGATTGTGACTCAGACACAAAACCGATACAATTCACCAGACGACACCAATGTCAAAAACCTGTAGGGGCGGGTTCACCGATAGCTTCAAGGAATACCCAAAGACTAAAAAACCCGCCCCCACCCCGCGCGAGAATCCTGAAGATTGACATTGGTGCCTGATGTCAGATACAAGGTACTTATAAACCCAGCCTCGACAAGCAAAAAAAAATGAAATCTACGGTACAAAATTATGAATAACTCATTACAAGTGCATGAAGAGACTGCTTCTAATTATTTTCATAGAGGCAACCTCCTGAAACAGTCGGATAAATTAGAGGAATCCGCCGCCGCCTACCAGCGGTGTACTGAACTCAACCCGGATTTTTCCTGGTATCACCACAATTTGGGTGAAGTTTTGGCGAAATTGGGGCAGCGGGATGGGGCGGAGAAAAGTTACCGCAGGGCCTGCGAACTTAACCCGAATTCGGCTTGGTCTTGGCACAATTTAGGGGAGGTTTTGGAACAGCAGAGCAATCTAGATGAAGCGGTTGCTGCGTACCGCAAAGCTGTGGAAATATATCCGGATTTTTATGAGTTTTATAACAGCTTGGGTAAGGGTTTGTGTTTGCAAGGTCAACTGGATGAATCTATAAGTTGTTTACGAAGAGCGATCGAGCTTGACTCGGAATCGGCTTTGCCTTACCAAAATTTGTGGGAGGCTTTGGCAAGACAGGGACGGGTTGATGAAGGGATTGAGTGCTTGCATCATGCGATCGAGCTAAATCCGGGTGATGGGGAATTATACCTGAAGTTGGCAGAGGCTTTGCAAGGTAAGAATGAATTAGCAGAAGCCGTGGGTTATTACCGAAAGGCGATTCAGTTGAAGCCTGATTTCCATTGGATTTACTATAAATTGGGAACGGCTTTATCGGCACAGGGTCAATGGGAGGAGGCGATCGCGGCTTACTCGAAAGCCGCTGAGTTGGAACCGGGTTCGGCGATCGTTCATCACTATTTGGGGCATACTTTGTCGATCGTGCAGCGCTGGGAGGATGCTATCGCATCTTATCGGAAAGCGCTTGATATCGTACCGAATGCGGCAGTGATTTACCAGCATTTGGGCGATGCTTTGGCGAAATTGCAAAAGTGGGAGCAAGCTGTGGGTTCTTATCGCAAGTCGGTTGAGTTCGAGCCAAATTCGCTGGAGGCTCAAGACCATTTGGGGTTTGCTCTATATCAGTTGGGGCGGTACGATGAGGCGATTTCTGCCTATCACAAAGCTTTGGAAATTGCTCCTGATTCCGATGTAGTTCACTGTCATTTAGGGGAAGCCCTGCAAAGAAGAGCTCGCGTCCAACCGCTTCAGAAAGATGTTGAGCTGGATTTAGATGAGGCGGTAAAGTGTTATCGCAGGGCAAGCAAATTGAATCCAAGCAATTTGGAGGCGGCTCAAAAGGCTGTGGAGATTAAGTCTGACGATTCGGAGCTTTATTTGCAGCTAGGTAAGGCTTTGGCAGAACAAGGGCAGTTTGATGGGGCGATCGCTCAATACCGCCGCGTTCTCGATCGAAATTCAGACTCTTGGGAGGCGCAGCATTATTTAGGGGAAGCTTTGGCAAAACAAGGGCGGTGGGATGAGGCGATCCAGGCTTACGATCGATGTGTGAAGCTTCACCCTAATGATTTTATGTCTTACGCGGGTTTGGGTGATGTTTGGCTCGGTAAGGGAATGCTAGAGAGGGCGATCGAGTTTTATCAAAAGGCGATCGATCTTAATCCTAATTTAGCTGAGGTTTATGATAAGTTGGGTGATACCTTGGCTAAGGTGGGGCGACAAAAGGAGGCTAGTGTTTGTTATCGTCGGGGGCTGGAATTAAAGGCGAAGTAATAGACTTGGGCTTTTTTCTGAAACCCGGTTTTTGGGAAAAACCGGGTTTTTTGGTCTAGGATTTGCCGAGCGGGAAAGGCGATCGCTCTAATTCTGATTGGGATGGTTTCCGTTTTTTTGTTTAAGTCCCGTTATACCTTTTCTTGACAAGAGCTATTTTAAGTACATACATCCACTAAACTCTAGAAAATCGCTTGTTTACAAAAGGTAGAACACATGGGAGAAAAAGCTAAAGCTGATGATTTTACAGGCCGATTCAGAGAAATCGTCTCAGACCCACTCAACCTTCTCATACAGAGAGATCCCCGTGCTGGCTTTGTGGACGGCAACTATGTTTATCTTCACAACGGTTTGAAGGTGCCAATATCTGGTCCTTACGCCTACTACGGTGCATTCAGTTCTATTCTCTCCATAAATCGCGGGGTACATGAACCATTAGAAGAATTTGTATTTCAAGAGGCCTTAAATCGCTTCCCAATTTCGCCAATAATGCTTGAACTTGGTGCATACTGGGGGCACTACTCAATGTGGCTAAAAATGGCTCGTTCCAATGCAACCGTTCATCTGGTAGAGCCAGAATTGGAAAATCTAAACGCAGGAAAGCATAATTTTGAGCAGAATGGCTTCCTTGGCGAATTCACACAGGCGTTTGTCGGTAAAAATCAGTTTGGGGTTGATAAATATTTAGAGGAAAGAAGAATACAGAAACTTGACATACTTCATTGTGATATTCAAGGATATGAGATGGAAATGCTAGAGGATGGCTCCAATTCATTAGCAACCAAAATCATAGACTATCTCTTTATTTCAACTCATTCCCAACAATTGCATCAGGATATTATAAAACGGCTTGAGAATTTCGATTATAGAATTGAAGTATCGTCCGATTTCGATTACGGCACTACTTCTTTCGATGGCTTTATCTTTGCCACCAGTCGTTGTATTGAACCAGTATTCAAACAATTTACTCCAATGAGTAGAATTCAGATCGAACAGGCACAGCCGGTGCTTACGATCAACTACCTGTCAAATATTATACGGGAAACCCAAATTCACGACTACCTTATTTTTTAGAAACTATAGATTCATTCGATCTAACCACATCAGATTTTAATAATGCGATCGCAACAAGTGTGTTAATTGGATGAGTCAGACTCAAGCGACTGAATGTATTGAGGATGAACCGGTTTACGCCAGAAACGCAAGGGCTTCAGATAATTGACCTTTTTGTTTCAGTTGGTTAGCTGTTTGAAAATAGGTAGTCATGGTTTTTGTTATTGGCCATTGGCCAAATGGTCTTAATTTATCGTTACTTTATCAGAGTTAGGGTTGATCGTTGCTAATTGTGACTGCGCTTGTTTCAGTTTTAAACGCGAGCGATCCAATTCTCTCTGCATTTCTTCTGCCGTTTGTTTCCAACTATTCAACTGAGATTTTACCCCGTCCTTTTCCGATTGAGTCGCCTCTAATTTAGCTTGTACCTCCTGAGTCGAGCGCTGCCAAGTTTCCACTTGCGCTGATAAGTCAGATTTTTCTGCTTGAGTTTGCTGTAAGTGTGACTCTTTTTCTTTTAACTGAGACTGTAATCTATCCAGAGATTGGGTAAATTGTGCTTGTATCTGCTGTACTTGCTGGGCCAACTCTTTTGCTTCTCCAATAAAAGCCTCTTTTTGAGCCTCTAAAATAGCGGGGTTAGCCTCTGCATACGGGCGATATTTGTTAAAAATAATTTCCCTAGTGCGAGTAAAATCGGCTCGGTTATGGCTACTGGTGTTAGTGCCATCATTTCTTTGGGTAAATTCGCAGGTAGTTTCTTTGATATGGGCTATGTCAAATTTGCGAGATAGCCGAATTATTAAATCCCAATCTTCATGGGTTGATAGGGTTTCATCAAATAAGCCCACTTCATCTAAGCAAGATTTTTCGTGCATTAGACATAAGTTAGGAGTGCAGTTACTCACTAAGATTTTGTCATTATCAAAGTCTAAGGAATAGGGGACACTACGGTGAACAGTGACATATTCACCATTTTCTTTTTCCTGCTGTGCCATGACAGCATCGGTGTAGGCGATTTTATATTCGCTGTTTTCTAGGAATTTGACTAGGGTTTCGATGTGATTGGGGTAGTAGATATCGTCGTCGTCTAAGTAGGCGATGTATTTACCACGGGCGGCGCGGATGCCAGTGTTACGGGCGGCGGAACGATCGAGAGCGCGATCGTGTTTTTTGTAGACAATGTTACCCCTGGTATTAAGGCGTGATATGACTGATTGTACGTCAACACCACCATCGTTGACAACGATAATTTCTACATTTTTGTAGTTTTGACTAAGCACGCTTTCCACAGCAAAATTAAGCATATTAGGTCGATTTCTAGTAGGGATAATCACACTAACTAGAGGGACAACAGGAATTCGAGGAGATGATAACATTGGCCGTTGAACAGTTGCCCAAATCCAAGGACTCTTCCATTCAATTGAATTAATCTCAAAACCAGGCTCTCTTAACAACTGTGTAAGTTGCTTTACTGTGTAACCATTTCCAGCAAAACAATATTGTGTGTCTGCGTCAGCTTCCTCATCAAACTTAGCATATGACCCAGGAACATCTTGATATTCATGTACTTGAACTCTAAAGTATCCAGTCGGCTTCAATACTCTAAAAATTTCTCGAAAATAGCTTTTAACTACAGAAATAGAACGAATATGTTGAAAAACAATCATGCTATATACGAAATTATAGCTTTCATTCTTTAGTTCTTGTAAATCACTACCATTATTAACATACAAATTGCCATTCAGCTTGCCTTTTGCTAAATATTGCTTGCCAAACTGAATCATTTTCTCTGATATATCTACACCATCTACCAGTGTAAATATTTCACGCATTGCTTTAATTAGCCTACCAACGCCACAACCAATTTCCAAAACTTTCCATTCTGGTTTCCAAGGAATAGTTTCTAAAATAGCTTGAACTGACGGTTGTACAGACTGCTCCCATGCTTTCCATTGATCTTCCTCAGACATCTGAATAATAGCATCGTCAGTCAAAACCCTATAGAACATTGCTTCATTTAACGAACTTACGTTCCAAAACTCCACCTGCTTCTCTAAAAAAGCCTTATTTATAGACTCAGTAGTTATCTCTTGTCCACTTTGACGATAAGGTAACGCATTAAGTTCTTGTGAGGAAATTGTCCCCTCTACATTTAAAGGCGTAAGACTCTCATACCTAACTCCATAGTCTTGCCATATTTGATGAGTTTCTTGGGTTCCTACTGTTCCATTAGATGTAGATAAACCATTAGGATTGTAATAATAAATTCCCAAAATTTCATCTATATGAACACATTTCTCGTATTTAGCTATCCGTAGCCAAAATTCATAATCACCCGCAGAACGCAATTCAGCTTTAAAATACCCATACTTATGATGAAGAGATTTTTTCCACATGGGTTGTGGACCAACAATACACTGCATCTTAAGTGTTTCATACTCAAATGATGGCCAATTGAAGCATCTATCAGTTATAGTGGCAACCCAAGTATCATTAGGAATTGTAGTAATTAACTGGTTTGCATAAACCAGACTAACATCAGGATTTTTATCCAGAAATTTAGCCATAAACTCCAGCGCGTCAGGTCGATGCCTGTCATCAGTGTTAGCATTAGTAATATAAGTCCCGCGAGACATTTTAACGGCTCTATTCCATGCAGAATAAATTGTTTCACGTTCAATAGTACGCTCGTAGATAATATTCGGGTACTTTGCCTGAAAAGTGCGTATTATTGCTTGTTCATTTTGCTCAGATGCACTGTCAATTATAATAATTTCAACCTTACCTTGCTTGTACAGCGTTTGCTGCACCAAGTCCTCTAAGCAACCCTGAATGAAGTGCTCTGAGTTATAGGTAGAAATAATAGCAGAAACCGTAAATTGATTCGGTATTTTATGCACTTTAGCTTGCTCAATATTTATAGCAGGGCTAACTTGTTTTGTTTCTTGGTTATTATTGTTAGCTCCTAAAAATTTAGTAGGAGTAGTTGCATTAATTGTTTGCATGATTGCCGTCTTAACTATTTGTGCCATCCTAGACCACGAAAACTTTTTAGCCCGATCTAATCCAGCAGCAATTAATGGGTTTCTTCTTTCTGGTCTTTGAATATCTTGCAAAGCACAAACCAAGCTATCAACTTCATAGCTATTGACATACAAGGCTGATGATCCCGCCACTTCTTTTATAGATGAGTTAGCACAGGTAATAACTGGACAACCGCAGGACATCGCTTCTAAAATAGGCATTCCAAATCCTTCGTATAGAGAAGGGTATATTAGTGCTATTGCGCCAGAATAGGCAGTTGCTAACTCTTCATCAGTGAGACGTAATATGTGAGTTTGACTATCTGAAATATATTGTTGAAATTCAGGCTCTAATTCGTTTTTTCCCCCTGCACAAACAATAGAAAAATTATGTCGGTTCGGCAATTTTTCAAAACCCTTGAAAAATAATATGCAATTCTTACAACCTTGCCAACCAATTCTTTCGCCTACCAAAAGAAAGTAAGGCTTGCTAATGCCATAAGAATTTTTCCATTCATCAATTGTATTATGGTTAACTGGATAAAATTGAGAGGAAATTCCACAATGAGCTACTGTTACTAAATTAGGTGATATATGGGTAAAATATCCCATTAAGTCACGGGCAGTGTTTTCTGAAATAGTAAGGTATGCGGAAGCATTTTGAATAGCATAGTGTTTTTCTCGCCATTGGGAGTTATTTTGTTCATGACCAGTTAGCTCTGGAATCATATCATATCCCATAAATATAGAGGGGGTTAATATGGGAGTTGTATAGTATGTGGAAATAAAGATATCTGCACCTTCTTCATCACATATTTGCTGGAGCATTTGCCGATCCAACTCTGTTGTATCATAGTCATAAGCGGCTGCGGTTCGATACCGAATACCTGAAATTTTAGGGGCAGTTTCGGCGCGATCGATCACTGTCACATTTTTAGCAAAGCCGTCCCTTACCCATTCTTCTAACAAGGACTTCCATACCCTAGCTATACCAGTATTGTTAAGTTGAAAAAATACACCATCAACAATTACTCTGATATGGCTCATTTTTAATAATGATTCATCAAGTTGCTTAAACGCCCAAGTACCATCTTTCTTTTGAAAAGCAATCTGATTTACATATGACTCGGCTTTACCAACAATCGTATCGTCTTTTACCCATCCTAAATATTCACGCAATAAAACAGGAAAGTTTGTATTGTTTTGCAAACACAGCCACTGACTAACAGCATCTTTATAGCCATAATACTTTTCTTTAAAACTAAGTTGCTCCAAAGTTACATAAGCGAAGTGTTGAAATACTAACCCTTTTTCCTCTGTTTCATCATGACAAAAAGGATTAACTGTTGCGACATCCCGTCTTTGACCATTAGGTAATACCTCTATTAGTCGGGGTGGCTCATGTGCTTCCCAGATAAAACCTGGCTTAAATCGCCAAGTTCTTAGCCATTCTTGGTTAGGATTTTGAGTATAACATTGGCGAGTAGTAACCACTAAATCTTTGCCTACAAAATACCAACACCAGTACCACGCCGCTGTCTTATCTGGATTATTAATAAACATTTCTCTGGCTGTCAATATTTGATCGACAGTCCATAATTCATCAACATCTACTTGCCATAGTAAGCATTCTTCATTTATATTAGCCAGTGGCGCACTAACCATTTCTCGTTTACCATTCCAAAAAACCCCTTCTGGCTTTCGGTAAAGTGTAATATTCTCTGGGTATTGTGCCTTAAGTCGATCCAGGTATTCACTGGTTCCATCCTTGCTACGTCCATTTCGATGGAGTTCATTAGTAATGTTTCCACCAAGTTCAAGACTCCAAGCAGTATCATGTTTCAAATCAGCTACACCTTCAACTATGTGCCAGTGCCATTTGAAGGGGAGTTGCTTCAATATGTCAATGTGATACCGAACAAAGGGTTCACCGTTAAGGACGATCGTAAAAAAGTGGACAACTAATCTTTTCTCTGAAAAAGAAACTTGACTTTTACTTGCATAGATACTTTTATCTTGACTCAGTAAAAAAGTAGCTATTTTGGTAAAAGGAGGCTTAAACCCTATACCTGTACCCGTACCCGAGTAATCTTCAATAAAAATGTAGTCAGGAAACTTAGCCTTAAATTCATTCCATAGAGGCCCTAATTCAGGACAACCATTATGACGAATATCATCAAAAAGTAATGCTCCTCCTGGTGCTAAATGAGCAAAAGCTATTTCCAAATCTAATTTAGCGCCGTCATAACTATGATCGCCATCTATATTTATCAAATCAAATTCTTGAGGTTTGTTAGTATCCGCAAAAAATAGAGGTAGTGTTTCGTGAGAATCTCCCATTATTAGCGTGGGTAATTTCTTAATATTTAACTTTCCTAATTCCTCCATAACAAATTCGGGCCCCGGATTAGGAGCGTCAGCGTAATCTGATATCCACATATCAAACCCATATACTTCTGCATCAGGAGACTCGACTAACACCTGTGCTATTGAACGCCCCCGCCTGACACCTACTTCTAAATAATTTCTAGGTTTAAAGCTGTGAGCATACCAATTTAAAAAAGATACCGAATCAAACCAATTAGAAATATTCTCTTGCTTTGCAGAATATTTTTGCAAATCTAAGTTAAGCCACTGATCTGTAGTTAACTTAGAAATTAAAGCATAAACTCTGTGTTTAACTGTTGATGCTCTAATAGAGTCAATCAGTAAATGTTTAATATCGTTCACGTTGAAAGATGGCTCTGTCATTTTAGTATTATTTGTGTGTGCTAAACTGGTTTTTGAATTAATTAATGACTGTATCAGTTCTAAAGCGCTGCAGTTGAGACTGGGAGTGTTCCAGGTCGGCCTTGATTTGCTCTAACCAAGACTGTGATTGTTTTAGTTCCATTAATCTTTTCTCTGAAAAAGAAACTTGACTTTTACTTGCATAGATACTTTTATCTTGACTCAGTAAAAAAGTAGCTATTTTGGTAAAAGGAGGCTTAAACCCTATACCTGTACCCGTACCCGAGTAATCTTCAATAAAAATGTAGTCAGGAAACTTAGCCTTAAATTCATTCCATAGAGGCCCTAATTCAGGACAACCATTATGACGAATATCATCAAAAAGTAATGCTCCTCCTGGTGCTAAATGAGCAAAAGCTATTTCCAAATCTAATTTAGCGCCGTCATAACTATGATCGCCATCTATATTTATCAAATCAAATTCTTGAGGTTTGTTAGTATCCGCAAAAAATAGAGGTAGTGTTTCGTGAGAATCTCCCATTATTAGCGTGGGTAATTTCTTAATATTTAACTTTCCTAATTCCTCCATAACAAATTCGGGCCCCGGATTAGGAGCGTCAGCGTAATCTGATATCCACATATCAAACCCATATACTTCTGCATCAGGAGACTCGACTAACACCTGTGCTATTGAACGCCCCCGCCTGACACCTACTTCTAAATAATTTCTAGGTTTAAAGCTGTGAGCATACCAATTTAAAAAAGATACCGAATCAAACCAATTAGAAATATTCTCTTGCTTTGCAGAATATTTTTGCAAATCTAAGTTAAGCCACTGATCTGTAGTTAACTTAGAAATTAAAGCATAAACTCTGTGTTTAACTGTTGATGCTCTAATAGAGTCAATCAGTAAATGTTTAATATCGTTCACGTTGAAAGATGGCTCTGTCATTTTAGTATTATTTGTGTGTGCTAAACTGGTTTTTGAATTAATTAATGACTGTATCAGTTCTAAAGCGCTATTGACTGTTTTTTCTGTATCAAATGTGTTTGTAACAAAACTTACGGCGTTTTCTCCCATAGACTCACCACTCTCAATTTTAGTTAGTACCCTGATAATAGTATTTGCTAGTTCTTCAGCCGTATTGGGGGAATATAAAAATCCCGTCTTACCCTCTAAGAGGGTAGCGCTTACTCCACCACTATTGTGAACTACGGGAATACAACCACAAGCTTGTGCTTCTACCGCTACCAAACCAAAACTTTCAAGCTGAGATGGGACACATACAATACTATGTTGAGAGTAAACTAATGGCATTTCTGTCTTGGGTACGCTCCCATAAAAATATACGTTACCAATCTCAAGACTTTTTGTCCTCATAGCTCTTTCGTAAGTATCACCTTCATGCCACATAGTCGCGCTTCCATAAATGTCTAGTTGTGCATCTGGAAAAACTTGTAGCACATTAGAGAAAGCCTCCAAAAGTATATGAACACATTTGTGTTCAACAATTGCACCAGCAAACATAAGAGAATGCTTTTTTCTCTCCACAGGCTGTTTTGTGAATTTTTTGGTATCAATGATATTACTAAGAACACTAACTTTTTTGGATAAAACGCCTTGCTGAATAATGTGCTGCCGATGTAGTTCTGATAGGCATAAAACCCTGTCAAAGTCATTAACTCTATTTAATTCAACACTTCCTATATCCCAACAGTGTAGGTGCAAAGCCCAAACTTGATTTGGCGTTTTGACTGTCTGAGAAAAAGCCTGTAAATGAGTTGCGAAAATTATAACGTCATAGATACTCAGAAATCTTGATCGATTTTCTGAATCAGGCAATGGCAAAAATAAAACACCCTTATAAGTTTCGTTATCTCGAATATAATCCCCTGTAATATGAATAGAAAAAAGATCCGTTTTGGCTAATTCTGTTGCTAGAGTAACTACAGCGGAGCTTGAGCCAGCAAAATGTTGGCTAGAATTGGTTAGTCCTGTATAGTAGAAAAGGATTTTTTGGGGTGAGCTTAACAAAGATGTATTCTGAGAGAATTGGGACTGTGAGTCTTCCAACACCTGCTGAGTTTGATGCAGTTGAGACTGGGAGTGTTCCAGGTCGGCCTTGATTTGCTCTAACCAAGACTGTGATTGTTTTAGTTCCATTTGAGTCTCCTTGATTTTTTCTCAATAAAGTATTTTTTTGGTACGGATGCTATTCTAGTTCTTGATTCATCTCTTTAAAGCCAAACCAATTGCTAAAAAGTTTTAAAGCGTGGTCTGCATACTTAAGTACAAACTAACTAATTGTTTCATTTCCTCTCTTTCAATAGGATCTACTATCTCTTTTTGCAATTGTCCAATTTTCAGTAGTATATCATCAGATGGAACATGATGATATCTGTCAATGTAATTGAGGAGTAGAAACAGGGCTTTATTCCACGTTACACCATGTCGCTCACATATTATTTTTTGAACTTCGGTTGCCAAATCAAAACGCTCTGATGGCTCTAAGCATTCATATATAGGCGAGAAAAGAATGTCATTAAAAGCAGATATTGATATACTCAAATGTGGATATTCTCCCTGAAATTTGGGAAAACCATACGACACAGTTGCTTGTTTGTAGCCAGCACTTGTTTGACCATACTTTGAAATATGAATGTGTTCAACCATAAATCACATATATTACATTGAATGAACAATTAACTTGAATTAGAATTGAAAGTTTTTATGACATTTCCGTTCCTAAAAAAATGACAAGGAGGGAAAGTGTTATGGTTGCCTGCCCTCAACAATAACCTGATCTCTTAATAGAGACATTTTCCAGGGTTTTCACTTTTCCCAAAAAAGCAATTGATGCTATAAACAGCCAATCTCCTCCCATTGTATGATTCATTGGAACACCCAATAATTGATGGCGACGATACAGACCATACATAAATCCATTATCTCCTACATTTTGATAATAAGCTTTCACTCTTTCTGTTGCCTTATCCTGAGAGAATTCGCTTGTTTGACCTTCATAAATAAACTCCCTTTCACCGAGGTCTTGTTTGTTGTCTTCTTTGAAGTAGAATCTTCGTCCACAGGCTAAAGAATAATCTGGATTTTCTTGTAAAAAATTGACACACTGGCTGATATAAGAAGAATCTAAGTAATCATCATCAGCAAGCCACATAAAAAACTCTCCATCAGAATGCTCTAAAGCTTCCCTGAAGTTCCTTGTTGGCCCATAATTAGTATGTTGACGTATATATTTAATTCTTTCATATTGTTCACAAAATTCTTGACATCTCAATGGAGTTTCATCAGTTGAGGCATTGTCTGAAATGACTATTTCAATATTATCATAGTCCTGGTTAATAACTGAAGTAAGAGAACGTTTGATTAGATGGGCCCGATTATAAGTTGGAATACCAACACTAACCAATGGCTTAGTATTTAGTTTGGTTTCTAGCACCTGACTATAGGATGCGAGCGCGTCTTCTATCTTACCTACTTTCGCTAAAGCAATACCCAAGTTTTGGTAAGATTGGTGATAGGTTGGCTCAATCTCTAGGGCTCGTTGGTAGTGAACTATAGCCTCATCCCATCTTTCTGCATTAGCTAAATTATCACCCGCCTTAACCCACACTTCCGGTTTATGATAAAGCTCCTTACTATCCTCTAATTTTAGCTCTAACGCGAGCGCTTTTTCTAAATACGCGATCGCCTCTGGTTTTTTGTCCAACTGTAACCATATTTGCCCTAGTTCAGCATAAAGCATCGCCATTTCAGCATGGGCTTCAGCTAATTGTTGGTTTATTTCCACGGTTTAATCCCTCTGCGAATTACTTAGTTTGTTGTTGTTTTTTTCCAGTATATTGACCCAATCCGTATCAGAAGATGACTCATATCTGACTGACAGTGAACCTCCCTTGCATCAGTCGTTTCCACTCTTGTGAGTTAGTCAAACTGTAGGTATCAAAGGGCTGTCCCTTTTCCGCCGAGAATTGGCAAAAACTCTCTAACCAGTTGACTACAGACTCGGTTCGTGAAATAGGTGTAATTTTCAAAGACTCCTGCAAACACTGTTGCATTTTCTTCAAATCGCCACTTTGGTAAGCATACCACGCATCCCGCACTAGAAGTGTGTACGGCATCTGACTCTCGACACCTCGATCGCTAACAGCATATTGCTGCTGGAAATGCGATCGATCCAACTCTTCCTGAACTTGGAGAAGTTGAGACTGATAATGCTGGGACTCTTCCTGAACTTGGAGAAGTTGAGACTGATAATGCTGGGACTCTTCCTGAACTTGGAGAAGTTGAGACTGATAA
>NZ_JAUBTI010000003.1:86122-86826 GCF_036702415.1 Microcoleus sp. D3_18a_C4
TGCTGAGATTCTTCCTGAACTGGGACAAATTGAGACTGATAATGCTGAGATTCTTCCTGAACTTGGACAAGTTGAGAGTAGAACCGCTTCAATTCATTTTGAACTTGATGGTTTTGAGACTGTGACTGCTGCAAAATTGCTTCTGTCTGACGCTGCTGAGCTTGGGACTGTTCCAATTCTCCTAGAACCTGGACAAGTTGAGAGTGCGATCGCTTCAATTCCATGCTACTGCTGCGAACTTTAGACTGGGAATGTTCTAATTCTCCCTGAACTTGTCCAATGTGAGAACCCAATCGCTCCGCTTCCAACTGAATATGCTCTACTTGGGAGTTGCACTGTGCTAATTCTGCCTTAGACTGTGCTAATTCTGCCTGAGTTTGATGAAGTTGAAAACGAGTTCGCTCTAATTCCCACTCACTCTGATGCAGTTGAGAATTCTTGTGTGCTAACTCTGCTCTATTCTGATGCAGTTGTGACTGCGACTGTTCTAATACTACCTCAGTGGAATGCAGTTGTGACTGCGACTGTTCCAATACTACCTCAGTGGAATGCAGTTGTGACTGATATTGCTCTAACTCTGCCTCAGTGGAATGCAGTTGTGACTGTGACTGTTCCAACTCTGCCTGCGTGGAATGCAGTTGTGACTGTGACTGTTCCAACTCTGCCTGCGTGGAATGCAGTTGTGACTGTGACTGTTCCAACTC